>JAYUBA010000366.1:0-7113 GCA_043741075.1 Frigoriglobus sp. | reverse complement strand
TACCTCGAACTGCCCCTCACGCACCGCATGCACGCGAGCGCCGTCGCGTTCGTCACCGGCCACGAACTGCCGAACAAGCCGGGCAACAAGCTCGACTGGAAGGCGCTCGCCGCGTTCCCCGGCACGCTCGCCATTTACATGGGAATCGCCCGGCTCCCGGTGATCGTGGGCGAACTGCTCAAGTACGGGAAGCCGCCGGACACGCCCGCCGGGATCGTGGAACGGGCGTCGCTCGGCGAGCAGCGGTCGGTGTTCGCCACCCTCGCGACCATCGAAGACGCCCGCCGGCACGCCGGCCTGGAAGCGCCGGGCCTGATCCTCATCGGCGACACGGTCGCGCAGCGCGCGCCGCGCCCGTGGTTCGAGGCCCGCCCGCTGTTCGGGCGGCGCGTCCTCGTCACGCGGCCCGCGCACCAGGCGGCGGGAATGGTGCGGAAGCTGGAACACCTCGGTGCGGTGGTGTCGCGGATGCCGGTGGTGGAGATCCGCGAACCGGCCGACTTCGCCGCGGTCGATCGCGCGCTGGAACAACTCCGCGCCGGCGCGTGGGACTGGCTCGTGTTCACCAGCGCGAACGGGGTCCACGCCCTGCTCCGCCGCCTCGACGCAGTGGGCCGCGACCTGCGCGACCTGGGGGGCGTGAAGCTCGCGACCATCGGCCCGAAGACGGCCGACGCGCTCCGCGAGTACCGGTTGCGCGCGGACCTCGTGCCCGCTTCCACCTTCTCGTCGGAAGGCTTGGCGGAAGCGCTGAAACCGCACGTCGTGGGGAAGCGCGTGCTGCTCGCGCGCGCCAACCGCGGGCGCGAGTTGCTCCGCGACGCGCTCGCGACCGTCGCCACGGTCGAGCAGGTCGCGGTGTACGACCAGGTGGACACGGCCGACCCGGACGAAGCGGTCCTCGACGCGCTGCGCCGCGGCGAAATCAAGTACGTGACGCTGCCGAGTTCCAACATCGCCCGCGGCGTGCTGGGCGGGTTCGACGAGACCATCCGGGGGCGGGTCGAGCGCGGGGAGATTCGGCTGGTCGCGATCAGCCCGGAAACGGGCAACGCGGTCCGCGAGTTGGGGCTGCCGGTCGCGGCCGAAGCCGCGACGTTCACCGAAGACGGGCTGATTCAGGCGGTGGTCGAGTTGGCGCGAAGTGAGGTCGGAACTGCAACTCCCTGACGCCGGCGGCGGTTACTTCAGATCGCGCGCGGCGTTCCAGCCGAGGTAGGCGACGATCCCGGAGGCGAGGACGCCCAAGATGTCCACCGTCACGAACGGGTTCTTTTCGCCCCCGCCGCCGAAGGGGAAGCCGACGACGAGGTCGAGCATGAACACGAGCAGCATGAGGGCACCGATCCCCAGTGCCCCGTAGCAGAAAGCCTTGTTCATCGCCCGACCTTTCCGCGACCCGCGGCCGACCAGTAACGCGCCCATGACGCATAACCCCGTGTTGGCCGTCAAGATAGAAGCGCGCGGGAAGAACGGACACGGTAAGGGTTACGGAGTTTTGGTATTCTACCTGCTCAGCGTGCCGCCGCAACCCGTCGGTGCCGTCTCCCGCCGGACACTTCTCGTTTTCAACCGGGCGAGCGGTACAACTGTTACCGGCACACGCGACCGGGGAGTACAGAGTGGGCGAATGAGAACGATCCAGGCGGTCTCATAAAATCGTCACGAAAACGCGACCACATTGGGTGGCCAGATGGCGCAGGCCCGCGCCGCGACAATCAAAACGTACTTCTGCCCCTCGCGCCGTGCCCCGACCGCGTACACCCAGGGCACCTCGTGGTACATCCCGAACTCGGGCTTCCCCGGCACCGGAACGCACGGACAAACCGACTACGCCGGTTCCATCGCCAACAACAGTAACGACAACGGCGTCATCGTCCGCACCTTCAACGGTGGCCAGGACATCCCCGGCACGAAGCGGCGCGGCCCGGCGCGGCTCGCCGACATCAGCGACGGCACCTCGAATACGCTGGTCGTGGGCGACAAGAAGCTGCTCAAGGGCGCGAGCAACTTCCGCGGTGACGACAACGAGGGGTACTCGTCCGGCTGGGACCACGACGTGGTGCGCCGGACGGACCTGGCCCCGCTCCCCGACGACGCGCGAGACGGCGACGGGCGGTTCGGGGGCGCTCACTCCGGCGGGTTCCAGGCGCTGCTCGGCGACGGCTCCGTGCGGTTCATCTCCTACAGCGTGAGCTGCTGCGGGTCGGGCACCACCTTCTGGAAACTCGGCCACAAGTCCGACGGCGGCGTTCTCGGCAACGACTTCTAACGACACCCCGCCGGCCTGAGCCTTCACCGCTCGGGCCGGTTCGTTCGCACGTCGCGACCGCACACCACCAGAGAACCACGATGCAACACCACAGACGGGTGACCGCGCTCGCGGTCGCGTTCCTACTCGCCTCGTTCAGCCTCCCGCTCGGCGGGTGCGCGTCCAAGAACCGGACCGCGGAAGGCCGAACCAAGCCGAAGGGCCGCATCCTCGAAAACGGCCTCCCCATCAAGATCAGGACGGAGAACCTGCCGCCCGGCGACCCCGGCATGAAGGTGACGTTCATCAAGATCGGTTCGGCCGACGCCGGTGAGGAAATCCAGGCGCAGATCACCGACGCGGCGGAAGGCTCATTCGAGCTGATCGGCGCGGACGCGAAGGGCATCCCGCCCGGAAAGTACCGCGTGGTCATCCTCATGGCACCGGAAGGCGGAACGGACCACTTCAAGGGCAAGTACAGCCGAGAGCAGTCCAAAATCGAGGTCGAGGTCAAGGACGGCGAGGATCTCGTCATCGACGTCGCCAACTATAAGTGAGGTAACGTATCTCCCAGGCGCGGGTTCATCTCATCTGCCCGCGTCGGCCGGTTTCCGGTAGTGTGAACACATCCCTTCACACCCCCACCAGGAGCCGGTCATGGCCGTCCCGCTGAGCGACTTCGCCGTTCACCTCCGCCCCACCGACAACGTCGCGGTCGCCCGCAAGCCGATCCCGGTCGGCACCGCGTTCGCCTTCGACGGCGGCACCTTCGCGCTGCCCGCCGGCATCGGGATGGGCCACAAGTTCGCGGTCGTCGCGATCAAGGAGGGCGACCCGATCCACAAGTACGGCCAGATCATCGGGTTCGCCGGCCGGAATATCGCGGTCGGCGAGCACATCCACACGCACAACGTCACCGCCGGCGCGTTCGAGCGCGACTACGCGTACGCGACCCAGGTGCCGCCGCCGCTCCCGCCCCCGGCCGAGTACCGCACGTTCATGGGCTACGACCGCGGCGCGAGCAAACCCGCGCACCAGCGGTACGGCACGCGGAACTACCTCGCCGTCATCAGCACGGTGAACTGCTCCGCGAGCACCAGCAAGTACATCGCCGACCGCGTGCGGTCGCTGGGCCTGCTGAAGGACTACCCGAACGTGGACGGGGTGATCGCGATCGTCCACCGCCAGGGCTGCGGGATGCAGTTCGACGGCCCGGACCACCTGCAACTCGACCGCACGCTCGCCGGCTTCGCCCGCCACCCGAACGTGGCCGCGTACCTGCTCGTCGGCCTCGGCTGCGAGATCGTTCAGGCGTCGCACCTGATCGAGAACGAGAAGCTGAACCTCCTCCAACTCGACGGCAAGAAGGGCACCCCGCTCGCGCTCTCCATCCAGGAGTGCGGCGGGATCGGCAAGACGGTGGAAGCCGGCGTGCGGGCGGTGGCCGAGATGCTGCCGCGGGTGAACGACGTGCGCCGCGTCCAACTCCCCGCGAAGCACCTCATTCTCGGCACCAACTGCGGCGGCTCGGACGGCAACAGCGGCGTGACCGCGAACCCGGCGCTCGGCGTCGCCAGCGACATGATGGTGCAGCAAGGCGGCACGAGCGTTCTGGGCGAAACCCCGGAAATCTATGGGGCCGAACACATCCTGACCCGTCGCGCCGTCACGAAGGAAGTGGGCGAGAAGTTGGTCGAGCGCATCAAGTGGTGGGAGTGGTACGCGGGCATGTTCGGCGCGGAGATCAACAACAACCCGTCGCCGGGGAACAAGGCCGGCGGGCTGACGACCATCTACGAGAAGTCGCTCGGCGCGATCGCGAAGGCCGGCGGCACCGCGATGGTGGACGTGTACCGGTACGCCGAGCCGGTCACGGCGAAGGGGTTCGTGGTGATGGACACGCCGGGGTACGACCCGGTGAGCATGACGGGCATCGTGGCCGGCGGCGCGAACGTGTGCGTGTTCACGACCGGCCGCGGGAGCGTGTTCGGGTGCAAGCCGGCCCCGTGCGTGAAGGTGGCGACCAACACCCCGCTGTACACGCACATGATCGGCGACATGGACATCGACGCGGGCAAGATTCTGGACGGCGTGTCGGTCGAGGCCGTGGGCATGGAGATCTTCGAGAAGGTGCTGTCGGTCGCGAGCGGCGAGCAGACGAAGAGCGAGCTGAACGGCGTGGGCGAGGAGGAGTTCGCCCCGTGGTCGATCGGCCCGACCCTCTAAACCCGGAGGGTGTCCGTGAGCAATACGGCACTGTCGGACGCGAACGCGGCGACGGGCTATCCCGGCATCCCGGCTTTGCACACCAAATCCCGATTTGCGACGTTAGTCCTTATTCGAGGGCTTCGGACTTGACGTAAGTCCTTATTCCTGGGGTCAGTGACCATTTGGTGTGCAAAGCCACAGGAAACCCCACAGAAAAGAAGTTGCGGGCGCGGGCGCCGTCGGGCAAGCTGTAAACCCGCACGCCCTTCCTACGTTCCCGCGGTCTTCACTCTCCGGTGCCGGATGTTGCCTTCGCTGCTCGTTCTCGTCCTCGCCGCGCCACCGGCGGACCTCCCGGTCGCCCCGCCCCCGCGCCCGGCCGGGTTGGGGCTGCTCCCCGGCGCCGACCCGTCGCTCGCCGACTGGACCCCGCGCCCGGCGCTCGGCCACTTCGAGCCGTGGGAGCGCGCCACCGACAAGGATTGGATCGACACGCGGTTCCGGATCATGGACACCGGGCCGTTCTTCAACTGCACCATGCGATACCCGCTCGGCAAGGGGCAGGAGACGGTCTATAAAGCGACGGTCGTGAAGCTCGGCCCGAAGGGCGAAGCGGGTGCCGTCTTCGACCGCAACACGATGCGCCTGAGCGCCGCGTGGACCGGCGGCTTCCTGAACCACAGCGACCGCCGCTTCGGCCTCATCAACACGCCCACACCGAAGGGCGAGTTGATGTTCGCCGCGCCCGCGGGACCGGGTTGGGCCGACCCACAAGGGAACGGCGATTTGAAGGGTGTACCCTCTACGGCCCCGTTGCCAAAGGAGTGGGCGAAGTATCGTGGGCAGTACGTACACGGTTCACGGACGATTATCACCTACACCGTCGGGAACACGGAAATCCTTGAAGGTTTCTCGATCGAACAAATCGCCGGGATTCCGACGGTTGTGCGAACCCTCGTTGTCGGACCGCACGACAAGAGGGAAACGGTTGCTGTTGGCAGCCTCGGAAAGCCCGCGGTCTCGGATCTGAGGGTCCAGGATGTTCAGATGATCGACGTAGACCGGCCGAAGAAGGGCTTCACCATCTTCGCGGCGAAAGCCGATCCCCGACAGGCGCACCTCCACCACGCTGGCGGTGGGGTCGTTCGCATGACGTTTGCCCCGTCTAAGACACCGGTTGTCGCGCGGGTTATCTACGCGGACAACGAGGGGATCGTCCACCCGGACTTCCGCGAGGCTCTCGAAAAACTCGCGCCTGCCGAGGACTTCACCAAGCTCACCAAAGGCGGGCCGAAGCGGTGGGGCGAACCGCTCGTCACGGAGCTAGTACGCGGCAACGCGGACGGGCCGTTCGCGGTGGACACGCTCACCATCCCTTACAAGAACCGGTTCAACGCGCTGTTCTTCTGCACCGGCCTGGACTTCTTGAAGGACGGGCGCGTCGCGGTCTGCACGTGCCACGGCGACGTGTGGCTCGTGACCGTGGACGAGAAGGCCGGCACCTGCTCCTGGCAGCGCCACGCCACCGGCCTGTACCACCCGCTCGGGTTGAAGGTCGTGGACGGGAAGGTCGTCGTCCTCGAACGCGGACAGCTCACCCGCCTCCACGACCTGAATAACGACGGCGAGGCCGACTTCTACGAATGCGTCAACAGCGACTGGCACACCGGCGGCGGCGAACACAGCTACGACACCTGCCTCGAAACCGACCCGCAGGGCAACTTTTACTTCTTCAAGACCGGCGACACGGACACGCCCACCGGCGGCTGTCTGATGAAGGTGAGCAAGGACGGAGCGAAGTCCGAAGTCTTCAGCACCGGCTTCCGGCACCCGATCGGACTGGGCATGTCGCCGACCGGGGTTCTCACCGGCGCGGACCAAGAGGGCAACTGGATGCCCGCGACGCGGATCGACGAGTACAAGAGGGGCGGGTTCTACGGCGACATGCGGGCGCACCACCGCGCCACCCCGCCGGCCACCTACGACCCGCCGCTGTGCTGGCTGCCGCGCGAGGTGGACAACTCCGCCGGCGGGCAGGTGTGGGTGCCCGAAAAGACCTGGGGCGCGCTCGGCGGCACCCCCCTGCACTTCTCCTACGGCCGGTGCAAGGCGTTCGTCCTGCTCCGCCAGGAGCTACCAGACGGACGCGTCCAGGGCGGGGCCGCGCCGCTCGGCGTGTCGTTCCTGTCCGGCGTCTGTCGCGGCCGGTTCGGCCCCGACGGCCACCTCTACGCCTGCGGCCTGAACGGCTGGCAGACCGCGGCGCAAGCGGACGGCTGCCTCCAGCGCGTCCGCGCGACCGGCAAGCCATTAGATCTGCCCACCGCGATGGAAGTGTCGGGGAACACTATCCGGCTCACGTTCAGCCGCCCGCTCGACGCGAAGGCGGTGGCGGCGACCGACAACTACCGTGCGGCGCGGTGGAACTACCGGTGGAGCGGCGACTACGGCTCGAAGCGGTGGAAGGCGTCCGACCCGAACGCCGAAGGCCAGGATGACGTACCGGTCCGCGCGGCGAAGCTGTCCGCAGACGGCCGCACGCTGGAACTGACGTTCGAGTCTCTCAAACCGGTGATGCAGATGATGGTGGGCTACAACGTGAAGTCCGCGGACGGCAAGCCGGTTGTCGGCTCGGTGTACCTGACGATCCACAC
>JAYUBA010000365.1:0-2116 GCA_043741075.1 Frigoriglobus sp. | reverse complement strand
TCGGCACCTCGACCGCCGCGAGGTGATCGACCAGCGCCTGCTCCGGGTCCGGGATCGCGTCGCGCAACCGCGGCAGCAGCGGGCCGGGGTTGGGGTCGGTGCGGAGCGCCTGGAGGTACTGGTGCAGCACCTTCTTCGCCGCCGGACCGCTCCGCAGCATCAGGTGAACCCACGCCCACGCCTCGCGGTACTCCGGCTTCTCCATCTGCGCCACCAGCGTGAACTTCTCCAGCCGCGCCAGGTCCGGCTGGAACGCGGAGCGGCGGAGCGCGTCGAGGTGCTGTGGGTTCACGGCGTCCTGGTACGGCGGCAGTTCAAAGTAGCCCGCAAGCCCTTCGTCCAGCCACAGCGGCACTTCCTTCAGCACGCTCCGCAACAGGGCATGCGTGAGTTCGTGCCGCAGATCGGTAGCGAGATGGTCGCCCATCCAGGTGAAGATTTTCAGCTCGTCGGCCCCGCCGGCGCGCGGCTCGGCAATGAAGTACGCGCGCCGCGTCGGCAGGTTCCGGTACTTCACCTTCATGTACCGCTCGTAGCGCTCCTGCGTGTCGAAGAGAAAGACTTGCACCACCGCGGTACTCGGCGGCAGCTTCAGTTCGCCGAACACCTGCTCCGGCAGCGCGTCGAGTTCGGCGAACAGCGGGTCGGTTTTGTCGAGTTCGAAGTCGTGATAGAGGACGTAGTAGTCGCGACGGGTGGCGTGCTTGCCCGGCGACGCGGTGGGGACCACGGCCGGGGCCGGTGCGATGTCCGCCGTCGGCCGCGCGACCGGCGCGGGCGCGTCGGGCCGCAGCATCTCGCACCCCGCGAGCGCGCCGAACAGCGCGGCCAGGGCCGCGCCGGTCACACGCAAACGGGATCGCGGCGAGAACGCCATACACTTCGCCCCGGCGGCACGAGATCAGTTCCCACCAACACACTTCTCATCGGCCGAAGTATTTTCGGCCGTCCGGTATGCGGCACTTCACAATTCGCGGTCCGTATCGGTTCAACCGATCGCGCGGCCGGAGCGGCGGTTCTTCGCCACCTTCGCCGCGGTCGCCTGGGATACCGCCTTCCACCACTTTTTCCAGTCCGCCTCTCTCGCCCTGACCGCCAAGTACGCGCGCAGGAAGCGGAGTCGCTCGCCGCGCGTGACGTGCGGCATTGCCAGGAAACTGGCGTTCAGCCGCGCGAGTTCCTTCGCCCGCCGCGCGAACGGTACCGCGTCCTTGCTCGCGGTTACGCCCACGAGGTCGATCAGCACCGGCACCGCGTTCGCCGGGTCGGAGGCCGCGCCTTGCAGCATCACGTTGGGCGCTTTCAAGTCGCGGTGCGACACGCCGCGGTCGTGCATCGTCCGCACCACGCGCGCCAGTCGTTCGGCCCACGCGCGCAAGATTGCCGCATCGCGACACGCCTCCACCGCTTCGGGTAGGCCGACGGCGTCGTGTACCTTCTCCGTAAGCAAATAGCCTTCCGCCGGAAGAAATCCGGCGCGGCGACGGTGGAACATCGCCAGCGGTCGCGGGGTCGGAAGCCACCGCTCGCAAAGCCCGTGGCCTAGCAGCCACGACCGCCGCACGGCCGAGGAGCGGAACAGGTTCTTCAGCGGGTCGAGCGCGCTCCGCACGTTCACGCGCTTCAGGATGACCGCCTTCGGCCCGGCGGGCGTCGGCATCTCAAGTTCCGCGACCGTCGAACTCACGCACTGCTTCAGCAACTTCGTGCCGGGCATGGTGAACGCCGCGTCCGGGTCGGCGAGCAGCGCGCGTAGGAAGTCCGGGGGCAGGTCGCGCACGGCCAGCCCGCGAACGCCGCCGTCGCGCACCGTGCGGATGGTGCGGTGCGTGCCCTTGTAGCGCGCCGTGCGGGCCATCCAGAAGCGGCGGTTAGAGGCGAGCGTCGCGCGTTCGAGTTCCGCCGCATCGGCCGCGACCGGGGGCGTCTTCCGCGTGAGGCGGTATTCGCGCCAGAACCGGGCGCGATCCGCGGCGCTCGCGCGGAGTTGGAACCAGCGGTTGTACAGGATCAGATTCGCGCGGCTCTCCGCCCACGACAGCGGCGGGCCGAAGCGGACCGCGTGAACGTCGAGCAGGCTGAAGTGCGGAGTTGAAGAACCTACCCCCCCGGCCCC
>JAYUBA010000364.1:0-2116 GCA_043741075.1 Frigoriglobus sp. | reverse complement strand
TTACAAAAGCGCTCACCTATGGAACCAGGGGCGTGAGACCCTGGTTCCGAGAATGGCCACCTTGGCCTTCACTTCCCCACTCTTTTCCCTCAAGTGTCAACCCACTCGCCCTCATCTGCCGAAACCAGTTGTGACGGATGCGCCGCGAGTCATGCAGACGGCGCCTTTTCCACAGGAGTCAGGGATGACGACTTCGCAGGTGACGGTGCGGTCGCTCGCCGTACTCGCGCTGGTGGCCGGGTTCGCCGGGGTCGGCCGCGCACAGCCGGCCGCGGTGACCGCCGAGTGGGCGCTCAAACAGCAGCCGAAGCAAGCGGGCGTCACGGTCAGCACGCCGACGCCCGATCAGGTGCCGCGGTGCAAGGTGACGCCGATCCCGAACCCCAAGGCACCCGCCACGCCGATGGGCTACCTCGTCAGCGACGGCGACGGCAAGCCGGTGCGGCAGTTCGTCAGCTACGACGGCAAGAGCTTCAACATCGTCGCGTTCTACGTGGACGGCGTCGAAGCCTACCGCGAGGTGTACCCGCCCGACCCCAAGGAGCCGTACCAGTTCCGCTGGCTCGGCCCGAACGGCTCCAAGTGGGGCCTCGACCGCAACCGCGACATGGTCATCGACGAGTGGGTCGTCATCTCGCCGGAGGAGCTGACGCAGGAACTGGTGAAGGCGATCGCGGCGCGCGACACGAAGCGGCTCGACGCGCTGCTCGTGACGAAGGAGAACCTGGCCGTGTTCGGGCTGCCCGCGGCCGACGTGGAGGCCGCGAAGGGGCGCGCCGCCGCCGCCGCCAAGCGGCTCGCGGACACCGCCGACGCGCTCAAGCTGACCGACAAGGTGAAGTGGGTCCACGCCGAGTTCGGCGCGCCGAACTGCCGCCCGGCGGACGCGTTCGAGGGCCGCGAGGACTACACCGCCCACAAGAACGGCACCATCCTCGTCGAAGACGCCGGCAAGACCAGCTTCATCCAGACGGGCGAGATGGTGCAGGTCGGCAAGGCGTGGAAGCTGGTGGACGGCCCGTCGGCGGGCGCGGCCGGTGCCGGCGGGAACGACAACCCGGTGGTGGAACCGCAGATCAAGGACCTGGTCGATCAGCTCAACGCGCTCGACCAGAAGGCACCGAACCCGCCGACGGTCGCGTCGATGGCCGCGTTCAACTCGCAGCGGGCCGACATCCTGGAACAGATCGTCGCCAAGGCGACCGCCAAGGACACATGGGTGCGGATGATGATCGACAGCCACGCCGCCGCGGCCGAGGGCGACAAGCCGGGCAACAAGCACCTGCTGCGCCTGGCCGCGTGGAAGGACGCGCTGATGCGGCCGGACGGGAACCCGGTCGTCGCGGCCTATGTGGCGTTCCGCCTGCTGCTCGCCGA
Organism: Frigoriglobus sp.; assembly: GCA_043741075.1. Taxonomy (GTDB): domain Bacteria; phylum Planctomycetota; class Planctomycetia; order Gemmatales; family Gemmataceae; genus Gemmata. Next base: position 739 of record JAYUBA010000364.1, on the reverse strand, counting down.
GAACAGCGTCGGCATGGTGAACATCAAGGACGAGGCCGAGCTTCGCGCGCTCCAGGACAAGTTGCGGTCCGGCCTGGAGGACTACGTGAAGGTGTTCCCGAAGTCGCCCGACGCGCCGGACGCGGTGATGCGGCTGGCGATGGCCTACGAGCTGTCCGGCGCGAAGGACGCGGAGCCGAAGGCGAAGCAGTGGCTCGACCACCTGGTGAAGAACTACCCCGACAGCAAGCCGCACGCGGCGAAGGCGGCCGGCGCGCTGAAGCGCCTGGACAGCGAGGGCAAGCCGCTGGAACTGAGCGGCCCGCAACTCGGCAGCGGCCAGCCGTTCGATGCGGCGCAGCCGGGCAAGGTGGTGGTGGTGTACTACTGGGCGAGTTGGAGCCAGTCGCTCCCCGCGGACGCGAAGAAGCTGGAGGCGCTCGCGAAGGAGTACGGGCCGAAGGGGCTGGCGATCGTGACCGTCGGCCTGGACCACGACGCGAAGTCCGCGACCGACGCGGCGGCGCGGGTGAACCTGCCGGGCACGCACCTGTACGCGCCGGGCGGTCTGGACGCCAGCCCGCTGGCCGCGTCCTACGGGATCATGGCCCCGCCGCATGTGATGATCGTGGGCAAGGACGGCAAGATCGCCAACCGCAACGGCCACGTCGCCGGGGTGGAAGAGGAAGTGAAGAAGCTGCTCGACGCGAAGTAACTTTTCGGGTCTCAAGTCGTAAGGTCTCAAGTCGTAAAGTCGAAG
>JAYUBA010000363.1:0-2118 GCA_043741075.1 Frigoriglobus sp. | reverse complement strand
GCCTCTGTCTCCCCCCTCCCTTCAGGGAGGGGGGCCGGGGGGGTAGGTTCTTCACCGAGCTACTGGGCTGTGCTGAAGGAACTTAGGGGCATCCGCTCGTTTGTGCTGTGCTGCGCGGGGATGACGGCGTCCACCTTCGTGCTGGGCGGCGTGGCGACGGTGATGCAACTTTACGTATTCGAACGCGAGGCGCGATTCACGCTCGACGCGAAGGCGATCGACCGGCTTCAGACCGAGAAGCGGTTCCTGCGCTCCGACGGCGCCCCGACGGTGCCCCCGGAGGTGGTGAACAAACTCGCGGCGGCAGCCGGGCCGGACGTACTCACGCTCGCGCAGTTCGAGGAGCGGTTGAAGGGAACGCCCGCCGCGCCCGGTCTGCTGACCGAGGACGAGTTCACCCTCTACCGGGGCGACATACTCGATGCCAGCCCGGCGGACGGTTCGGCCACGAACAAGACGATCGGCACCTACATCGGGGGCATCGTGGTGGTGTCCGGGTTGGTGGCGACGCTCCTCGGCGGCATCCTCGGCGACCACCTGCGGAAGCACGGGGTGAAGGGCGCGTACTTCAAGGTGGCCGGGTGGGGCATGATCGTCGCGTTCCCGTTCTTCCTGGGGATGCTGTACGCCCCGTTCCCACTGGCGTGGGGCCTGCTGTTCGTGGCCGTGTTCTTCCTGTTCTTCAACACCGGGCCGGCCAACACCATCCTGGCGAACGTGACCCGCTCCGGTATCCGCGCCACCGCGTTCGCGATCAACATCCTGGTGATCCACGCGCTAGGCGACGCCATCTCGCCGCTCATCATCGGGTTCGTGGCCGACCTGTCGAGCCTGCACGCGGCGTTCGTGGGCGTGTCGCTCCTGATTCCGGTCAGCGGGGTGCTGTGGCTCTTGGGCGCGAAGTACCTCGACGAAGACACGGCGAAAGCGGAAGCGACCGTCACCGCGCCGCCGCCACCTGCCACATGACGAAGCCGGCGTAGGCGGCGAGCAGCAGCGCCCCTTCCCACCGCGGCACCGTCAGCCCGTTCAGCAGCACGGGCAGCAGCAGCAGCGCGAACAGCGCCATCGCCGGGATGGCTTCCAGGATCGTGTTTTTCGTGATGAGAAGCGGCTCGACCATCGCAACGCCACCGACCAGCAGCAGGTTGAACAGAACCGAACCCACCACAATACCGAGAACGAGGTCCGACCGACCGCGGCGCGACGCGACGACCGCCGCGACGAGGGCCGGAAGGGAGGTTCCGAACGCGACGACGGTCGCGCCCATCGCGGGGGCGGTCAGGCGCATCGCGCGCGTGGCGTCGATCAGTTTCTCGGCCGCGAGCATCGCCCCGCCCACGGTCGCGGCCAGGCCGGCGAGCGCGAGCAGCGCCGCGAAGCCCACCGACATCCGCCCCGGCACCCACGCCGCGAACGCCGCCTTCACGTCGTCCGATTCCCGCCGCGCCGCGCGAATCAGCAGTACCAGCGCGGGCGCGAGCGCGGCCAGCAGGAACCCCGCGTCCACCCGCGACAGCGGGCTGTTGCGGGCCAGGAACCAGAACAGGAGCGTGGCACCGAACGCGAGCGGGACGGCCGTGTAGAACAGCCGCGCCGTGGCCGCGACCGGGCGCACGAGGGCCGCCGCGCCGAGCACCAGCCCGACGCTGGCGATGTTGCCCCCGACGACGTTCCCGACGACGATGACGTTGGCAATCTGTGTCACTAACCGCGGCGCGGGGCGCAGCACGGCGGCGAGGTCGAACGCCAGCCCCGCGACGCACGGCCCGAACGCGACCGCCACCGCGCCCACCGCGAACGGACTCCGCCCGGTGCGCCGGTCCAGGCGCGCCGCGCCGAACACGAGCAGCGGCGCGCCGACCGCGAGCAGCGCTAGCCCGACCGCGAACAGAGCGACGTGTTCCAAGTGAGTCACCTTTCAATCAAGAGTTAACCACAGTGGCACAGAGGCACAGAGAAGACAAGAGAGATCCGGTTCTTAAAACTCTCTGTCTCTGTTCTCCTGTCTTTCTCTGTGCCTCTGTGCCTCTGTGGTTAATCCGCTGTGTCTTCAAACGAACCCTTCACCACGCGCGGCCGTCCCATTTCTGGACGCGGGTTTCGCCCGCACATAAG
>JAYUBA010000362.1:0-2123 GCA_043741075.1 Frigoriglobus sp. | reverse complement strand
CCTCAAGGGGGGAGGTCAAAGCAACGCGAGTGTTTACTTTTCAGTCCACCCTTACTCAACGGCCCGCGGGGTGAACGCGCCGTCCCAGTTCGCGGGCGGCGCGCCGCCGGTCCGACCCATGTACAGGAGGAAGCACTGCGCCGCCGGGTCGTCGGCGAACGACTCCTCGAACCGCTCCTTCGCCTCGGCCCACTGGCCTTTGATGAACAGGTCTACCGCCTCGTTCCACCGCACGCACAGCGCCTCGTACCACTCGCCGGTCAGCCAGGTGTCGTGCGCCCCGGGCGCCGCCGGGGACAGTTCGTAGGCCGTCAGCGGCGCGTTCATCCCGCGCGGGCGCACGGTGCCCAGCCCCCGGAGTCGCCACCGCTCCCAGTTCGGGTCGGCCACCTGGAGCCGCTTCGCCACCTCGTCGCTCACCACGATCCCCACCCCGTACGCCTTCGTCATCTCCTCCAGCCGGAACGCGAGGTTCACCACCGGGCCGTACAGGTCCACCACCGCCAGGTCGTGCGCGCCGAGCCGCCCCGCCAGCGCGCGGCCGTGCGTGATCCCCAGCCCGCACTGGCGGTTCACCATCCACCCGGACAGCTTCTCGTGGATGCGGAGCGCCGCCTCGGCCGCGCGCTCGACCTGATCGGCCTGCGTGTTCGGCCAGCCCCAGAACCCGAGCACCGCGTCGCCCCGGAACCCGGCCACGATCCCGCCCTTCTCGGTCACCGCGCCGCCCATCGCGTCGAGCGCTTTCTGGATCTCGCCCCACGCGGCCGTCAGCGTCGCCCCCTGCTCCTCCGCGTACCGGCTGTACCCGCGCAGGTCGCAGAACAGCACCGTCACGTCCCGCTCCTGCGGCTTGAGCAGCGCCTCCAACTTGTCTGGGTCGTCGAGGTACTTGCGCACCCCGGTCGGCCACGCCTCCTTGGTCACCGCGATCTGCCGCGTGAGCCGCAGCGTGCGCCGCGTCGTTTCGAGCAGCCCCACCAGGATCTCGATGAACTTCTGGTACTCGGTGAGGTGCCCCTGCTCGGGCTTGGCGTCCGCGGGCGACCGGTTCACGAGCCGGCCGCTGACGTAGAGCGAGAACTGCGACCCGTCCTGGAACGGGGTGCAGATGGCCCACGGGGTCGCGCCCTGCTGGTGCATCACGCCGAGCGTCAGGTTGTGGTCCGACGCGCCGGGCGAGAAGTCGGTCGGGTTCGTGGACCACACATGCAGGCAACTCTTTCGCCGCTCGCACACCGCGCGCCGCACCAGTTTGCGGGACGGCACGAACTCGCCCACCGTGCCCGCGGTCGGGTTCCGCACGTTCTGCTCCACCACCGTCACCCGCTGGTCGCCGACCGGGCAGTCCGGGGGCACGCGGACGATCGCCGCCGTGTCGCACTTAGGCATCGCCTCCAGCGCCACCTTGAGCATCTGGCGGAACAGCGCCGGCTCGGTGGTCACCACCTTCAGGTGCTGGGGCAGGCGCTCCAGCGCCTTGAGCACCAGCGACGGGTTGGTGAAGGTGACGTACTCCAGCTCGGCCCGGCTCCGCTCCTCCTGGCGCTGGACGATGGTGCCGTCCACCGGGCAGTCCGGGTCGGAGTCGGCCTCCCCGCGCACGGTGAACCGGGTCTGGCCGATCACGAACCACTCGCCCGCCTTCAAGGCGCAGGTCTCGACCGGCTTGTTGTGGAACCAGATCTGGTTCTGCGGCGGGGTGGGGAAGTCCGGCTTGATGACCCCGCGGCGGGTTACGGTGAGGGCCGCCCCGTTCCACTCCAGGGTGGCGTGGAACCGCGAGATCATCCGGTCCTCGGGCACCACCCAGTCGCAGTACGCCGGGTCGCTGCCCAGGCGCAGGATCTTCTTCTCCGGGAGCGGGTACCGCCAACTGTACTGACCGGGGACGGCCATCAAACTGGACCCGACGCCGGCGCTGGGGTCGATCCGGGTGAGTGCTTCCAGGTCGGCCATGAGGCGCGAACTCCAGTCGGCGGGTGCGCCGGCGCGGTGCGCCGCGTAGAGGGGGTTACACGTTTTTTAGCCCGCCGCGGGGAGATGTGCAACGGGGCGGACGCGCGAGGGGCAGATGGCGGAGATTAGAAGGTGGCGTCTCGGCCCCGACGAGGACGTTCGTG
>JAYUBA010000361.1:0-2125 GCA_043741075.1 Frigoriglobus sp. | reverse complement strand
CTCCCGCAAGGGGAGAGGGCCAAGAAAGAGGCACTTCCGCCGTTACCCCTTCACCAGCTTGTCCCACAGCGCCTTGTAGCCCTTCAGGTACGCGGTGCCTTCCTCCACGTTGAAGGATTTGCCCACTTCGCACATCGTGTACCGGTCGTAGCCGACGCCGCGGAACAGCTTGAACAGTTCGCGGTACGGGTAGGTGCCCTTCGCGTCGTTCTCCAGGTCGTTGATGTGACACGACTTGAGCCACGGCTTGAGCAGGTCGAAGCTCGCGGCGACCGAGCCTTTCTCCACGTCGGCCGCGTTCGAGTTCCACGTCACGCCCACTGATTTGTGGCCGCACGCCTCCATGATGGTCTTCATGTTCTTCGGGATTTGCGTGACCGCGCCGTGGACCTCGACGCAGATTTCGATGCCCGCGTCCGCGGCGGCCTTCCCGCACTCCTGAAGCGCCTTCCCGATCTGGTCAAACGTCTTCTGCTCGTCCGCGCCCTTCGGCACGCCGTTGGGCCGCACCTTCACGCCGCGCCCGCCGATGTCCTGCACGAGTTTCACGAACTGCTTGCAGTCCTCGACGTGCTTCTTCACCACGGCGGGGTTGTCCGAGTGGAACTCGCACACGGTGCCGCAGCCCCAGAACACGACGCCGGCGTCCGCGAACTGCTTCTTCACGTCCGCGCGTTGGTCGGCGGTGAGGCCCGGTTCGACGCCGTGTTTGTGGGTGGTGCGGCACTCGACGGCCGCGATCCCGACTTCCTTGCACACCTTGAGGAGCGAGGGCAGATCCCAGTCTTTGGGCACGTTGTAGGTGACGATGCCGAGTTTGAACTTCGCGGCTTCATCTGCCCCCTGACTGAGCGGGGGGCGTAAGCCCCCTGTGGCCGCGAGCGCGCCGGCGGCCAGAAACGAGCGACGGGAGAGCGTGTTCATTGCGTTCTTCCAGGAGGGAAGGGCGGTCCGGAAATGATGATCCACGTTCGAGATGCGACCGCAAGCGAAAAAAGATGCGACGCGAGGCAATAACTCGGCGGCGGCGCGCATCAGAGATGATGAGTGGTGAGGAGTTTGGCAGCGACTCATCACTCATGTGGGAGCGACGTGTCGGGCCGGTGAGTCTAGGGGTTGGCAGCGTCCCCGAAGGCTAACCGGCCCGACCTTTTTTCACTTCTTCTGCTCCTTCAACTCCCGAACCTCTTTCCGCAACAACGTGAGTTCGCGCAGGATCGCGTCGAGCTTCGTGTCCGTAGCCGTCGCTTCGCTGAACGTGACGCCGTCGCGCTGGAGGCGAACGGTGATGATTTCGTGATCGAGCTTCATCAGCATCTCGCGCTGGAGTTCGATCCCTTGCCGCATAGCGGCGATGTTCAGCCCACTCTTGGTGCCCGCCGCAACCAGTCTCTTGTGTGCGCCCCGCTCGGATTGGAGCATGTCACGAACCACATTCTGAATCTCGATCTCGGTCGCCAGTTTCGCAATCCGCTGACGGGCCGCCGACGCCGCGGTCGCCCGCGCAGCTGCGATTGCCGTCTCCGTCGCCGACTTCACTTCCTCGGCGTATTCCTTCGCCGCTTTCGCCACTTGCGCTTTCATGGCAGTGATCTGTGCCGTTTCCTTAATCTCGGACGCTGCGAGCCGGAATTCGAGTTCTTTTTTCGCAGCGTGCATGGTGCCACGAGCGATCGCCACCCGTCCGTCGTGGCTCACCGTGTTTGCGATGAGGATCGGATCGTGTTCAAAGCCGGCTTTGTCGTCCAGTCGCTTCTTGAGGACGCTCAACTCGGCTTCCAGCCGGACGATCTCGCGGTTCAGGCGGCGAAGCTCGTCGTCGATCTCGGCCAGTTGCTTCTCGGCCGTCGCCCGGTCCTGGTCCCCGGCCCCGTTCGCCCGAGTCATCGCTTCGATCTGCTTCTCCATCGCTTCGATCTCGATCCTCAGAGTCTCCGCAAGTTGCTCCAGCATTTTAAGCTTGCGCTCGGCTTCGACGCGGGCCGCGAGTGCGTCGCCCTCGGCCTTCGCTGGCTGCTTCGGGGCGGGTCGGCCTTCGGGTTCGCCGCGACCGGCGCGGGCTGTTCGGCACCTCCGGCGTTCGGCCCCGGTTGGGCCGCCACCCAGCCGACGCCGGTCACGAGTG
>JAYUBA010000360.1:0-2126 GCA_043741075.1 Frigoriglobus sp. | reverse complement strand
CTGACGCTCCGGGTTCGCCCCGGAACGCGGACTCCGGCGAACCCGGAGCGTCAGCGACGGGGCACCTCAACCGCCCAGACTCAAACACGGAACGGCCCTGGGTCACGGGGGCGGCGCGACGGCCCGCGGCGGGAACGCGGCGCGCATCGCCGCTTCGTACTGCGGGTCGGCGTCGGGCACCGGTTCGCCGATCACGACCAGCCCGGCGAGGGCGCGTTCCGGGGTCGCGTGCCGCACCGTCAGCCATTCCATGAGTCCGCGGTACCCGCGAAAGTAGTCCCAGTGCGGCGGCAGGTAACCGGACCAGCCGTTCACGCATGGTATACCGAGGTCTTGTGCCGCCCGCATCGCTTCGACCTGAACGACGAGCCGCCCTTCCAGCTTATTTTCGGCGATCGAGGGGAACACGTACACCAGTGTCGCCCCCGGTTGCCGGCGGATCGCGTCGCCGATGAGCGCCTGGCGGGCGAGGATGTGTTCCAGCGGGTAACGCAACCGGGACCAGTCTTCCGCCCGCGCGCCGCCCGGACCCGTCAGCCAGTTGTCGGTCACGACCAGCGCGAGGGCGAGCGCTCCGGCCAACCGCGCGGGCGCGCGTCCGCTCCGCCCGGCCCGCGCGACGAGGGCATCGGCACCGCCCGCGAGCGCGACCCCGACCGGGAACAGCAGCACCAGCACCACCCGACCGATCGCGCGGATGCCGCCGAGTCCGGGGAGGTGCGTCACGGGAGCATAGAGCCACACGTCGTCGAACCGCGTCACGACGAGCGCGGGCAGAACCGCCGACCACGCGGCCACGGCGACCGCCGCACGCGGCCCCCCGAACGGGCCGGGGCGAACCACGAGCGCCAGCCCGACCGCGACCGCGGCCAGCGCGACCAACCCCGGAACGAGTTGCCGCTCCCCCACCACCGCGCGCATTCCGGTCGCTTCGCCCAGGTGCGTGTGGAGCGCCGCCGCGGCCGGCGGCGTGAGCCACGCGCCGGCCGGCGGGGCCAAAATCCACGCCTGTTCGCGCGGCGGCGTGCCGGCTCCGCGGGTGTGTCCCACGCCGAGCGGCACCAGCGCGACCGCCGCGACCGCGACCACCAGCGCCGGCTTCCCCCAGTCCCGCCCGCCGGCGGTGAGCAGCGCCCTCCAGGGCAACTGTCGGCCGAATCGGGCCGCCGAGAACGCGAACCCGGTGGCGAGGAGAAGCCCCAGGAAGTAGCCCAGGTACACCGACAGGTACGTCTGCCCCACCGCGCACGCCGCGACCGCGGCGAGTCGCCACGCGCGCGGCGCGCGGAGGTATTCCCACGCGAACGCGACCGCCGGCGGCACCAGGAACCGCGGGAACAGTTGGGTGTGGATCAGTTGGGCCACGAGGGGCAGGCCGAACGTGAAGACGTACGCGCCGGCCGCCGTTCCGAACGGCCCGAAGCCGAGCCGCCGCAGCGCCCACGCCGCGGCGATGAAGTTCAGCGGGAACGGGATCAGGAAGTGGCCCTGGAACGCCCGCTCCGGGGAGAGGCCGCACGCGCGAAGCGCGGCGTAGACGGGGAGCATCCCCAGGTGCGCGTCGGACCACCCCGTCACCCGCGGGTGCGGGTAGTACGACGGGACGTTCCAGAACGACTCGGCGCGCCCGCTCAGGCACCGGTAGCCGTGTTCCAGAACGAAATTGTTCAGCGGGTTGTCGATGTCGTCGCCGGGCAGGTACTCGGCCCGCCACCCGACGACGCGCATCGGGAACCCGACGAACCCGACCGCGAACGCGGCGGCGACCACGGCCCACCCGACCCGTCCCCAGGCGGGCGGGGCGACCGACGGCGGGTCTGCGGGCACGGGCGCTCTCCGGACGGGTCGGCCGAGCGCTTCGCGCGAAGCGCGAGGTGATGATATGGAAGAAGGGGGGAACGCGTGCGCTTCCGGTGTTACGGGTACAGGCCGCGCCGGGCCTTCTCGCGCGCCACCTTCTGCACCCCGATGCTCAGCGCGGCCGTGCGGTTCGTCACCTTCCGCCGCTTGGCCTCGTCGCGGACCCGGTGGAACGCCCGGAGCATCTGCTTCTTGAGCTGCGAGTTCACCTCTTCCTCGTCCCACATGAACTGCGCCAGGTCCTGCACCCACTCGAAGTACGACAC
>JAYUBA010000359.1:0-2127 GCA_043741075.1 Frigoriglobus sp. | reverse complement strand
TCTCTTCCTCCCCCTTCCCTTCAGGGAGGGGGGCCGGGGGGGTAGGTCTCTTCCGGCCGATCTCGGCGGGGTCGAAGAAGTAGATCGCGGCATTCGTCGCGACGACCTTCACCGCGTGCCCGGCGGCGGTGAGCGCGTCGAACAGCGCGGGCACGCGCACCGCGGCCACGCTGCCGGTCGCCCCGAGTAGCACGTTAGCCATTGCGCCCCCGCTCCTGGAACCGGTCTTCGAGGGCCAGCACGAGCCGGTCCGGCAGCTCGCGCCGCGTCACCCGCTCGTACCGCTCCGCGATCGGCCCGACGTACGCCCAGTGCGCCGCCCCGTCGAGCGTGTTCGCCACCATGAAGTCCGCGTCCGACTGCCGCCGCGACGCCTCCGCGACTTCCACCAACTCCTGCTCGCCGATCCCGACTTCGAGCTTGAACTTGACCAGGATGCCGGTGAAGCCCCACGGCTGCCGGACGCGGTCCACGAGCTTCGGGGCGCGGACCAGGCGCAGCCACAGTTCCGGCTCGCTGCTCTTGATCTTCCCGGCCTTCTGTTCGGTCAGCGAGGGCGGGCCGGAGCGCGCCTCCCACTGGTTCGTGCGCGCGTTGTAGTACGTGCCCGGGTCGGGCGTGTAGGTGCCGGCCGGTAGGTAGTCGCTGACCGCGGCGGAGTGGCACACCGCGTCGAACGTGCCGGTGCGGAACTGGTTCTGCATGAGGCTGGCGAGATCGTCGAACGTGCTGTACGGCACCACGGTGAACCGCTCGCCGGGGTCGCGCGGGTTGATGCCGAACTCGGTCAGCACGTCCGGGTGCGAGGTGGCGAGGGTGACCGTGTGCCCGCGGCCCCACGCGGTGCGCGCGACCGCCGCGCCGGTGCGCCCGGAGAAGATGTTGGTGACGCACCGCACCCGGTCGATCATGGACTGCGTGTTGCCGGCGGTGACGAGGAAGTTCATCGGTGTCGCGCGGTGCGGGAGGGTGTGGGTGGTACGGTCAGGGTAGCGGATTTCGGCCGCGGCTGCCCGCGAAGCCGCGAGCGGCCGTCGCTCACGCCGCGGCGCGGGCCGCCCCCTGCTCCAACCACCCTACCGTTTCGCGCACCCCGACTTCCAGCGCAGTAGCGAGAATCCCGCAGCCGGCGGCCCGCAACTTCGACACCTCCGCGCGGGTGAAGTTCTGGTACTGCCGCGCCAGATCGGCCGGCATGTCGATGAACGAAATCCGCGGCGGAAGACCCAGCGCGGCGAACACGGCGGTCGCGAGGTCGAGGAACGTGCGCGGCGCGCCGGTGCCGGAGTTGTAGAGGCCGCTCGGCGCGGCGTGCTTCCACAGCCACAGCAGATGGTTCACGCAATCGCCGACGTACACGAAGTCGCGGACCTGCCCGCCGTCCGCGTACCGCGGGTCGGTGGAGCGGAACAGCTTCATGCCACCGGTCGCCTTCACCTGCCGCCACGTCTGGTACACGACGCTCGCCATCCGCCCCTTGTGCGATTCGCGCGGGCCGTACACGTTGAAGAACTTCAGCCCGGCCCACTTCGGCGGCTGCGGCTTACCCTTGTCCACTTCCGTTAGCGCCCACGCGTCGAAGTCGTTCTTGCTCTTGCCGTACAAGTTGAGCGGGGTGAGTTCGCCCGGCGCGGTGCGGTCGTCGAAGCCGCGGAGGCCGTCGCCGTAGGTCGCGGCGCTGGACGCGTACAGCAGCGGCTTGCCGTTCGCGGCGCACCACTGCCACAGCGACCGCGTGTACTCGATGTTGTTGCGGAGCAGGTAGTTCCAGTCGGTTTCGGTGGTGGCGCTGCACGCGCCGAGGTGAAAGATCGCGTCCGGGTGAACGCGACCGTTCGCAAGGTCATCGAGGAAGTGATCGTGTCGGCTGAACGCGAACCGCGCCAGCCCCGCGAGGTTCGCGGCCTTCGCGGGCGTGATGTCGTGATCGACGAGCAGAAGCGTGTGCCCTTCGGCCGCAAGGGTGTGCGCGAGGTTCGAGCCGATGAACCCGGCCGCGCCGGTGACCGCAATCATGGTGTGCCCTCCGTGGTGTTTGCAAGAGAAGAGCCGCAGATGACGCAGAGGACGCAGATCGAGACAACATGCAGTTTGAGTTGAACCCGGCCTTCTGTCTTGATCTGCGTC
>JAYUBA010000358.1:0-2131 GCA_043741075.1 Frigoriglobus sp. | reverse complement strand
CATGCCCGCCCTTGCCTACTTCGTCACGTTCAGCACTTACGGGACGTGGCTCCACGGCGACGGACGCGGCTCGGTTGATCGGAACACGAACACGGCAGGCGAACCGCTGATCCCGAGGAACGCCGGACTTCACCGATACCGGAAATCGCTGATGAGTGCCCCGGAATACCGGATGGAGGCTGAGGAGCGAGCAACGGTACTTGCCGCGATCCGTCAGCACGCCGATTTCCGCGGTTGGTCCCTGCTTGCGGTTCACGTCCGCACGAACCACACTCACATTGTCGTGGTCGGCGAGACGAAACCGGAACGGATGATGACCGAGTTCAAAGCCTACGCGACGCGTGCATTGCACCGGACGAACCCGACGGAGTCGCAACAGAAGTACTGGACGCGGCACGGTTCGACGCGATGGCTGAACACGGAGGAATCGGTCCGCCGCGCGATCGAGTATACGGTAGACGAACAAGGCGAATCGATGGCCGTTTACCACGCGAACGATGATGAGGCCAACGGGCCACGACCAGCCTCGTAACGAGCCGCGACCGCAAGGGAGCGGAAACGTAGCCAGCCTCTTAACGAGCCGCGACCGCAAGGGAGCGGTAACGTAGCCCGCTCCCTTGCGGTCGCTCATTGGAAGACCGAACGCCTTTGGAGTGTCGCGATTCCACTTACGGTGCAAAACTACCGACCGAGGTTGTCTCTCATGCCCACCTGGAAGAACTGTGCCGGCGTTTCTCGCCGCGACGCTCTCCAACTCGGTCTCGGCACGCTGCTCGGCGGCGGCCTAGTCACCGCGCTCCGCGCTTCGGAAACAGGGGGCTTACGCCCCCCGCTCGCCAAAGCCAAATCGTGCGTCCTCATCTGGCAGGACGGCGGGCCGACGCACTACGAGATGTTCGACCCCAAGCCGGACGCGCCCGCGGAGTATCGCGGCGAGTTCAAAAGCATTCCGACCGCGGTGCCGGGCGTCCACTTCTCCGAACACATGACCAAGCTCGCGAAGGGGCTTGGGCAGTTCGCGATGATCCGCTCAATCCGGCACGACCAGGGCAACCACGGGGCTGGCAACCACTACATGATGACCGGTGCGCCGCCGCGCATCCCCGTCGGGTGCGGCGCGTTCGTCAGCTTTCATCCGAGCATGGGGTCGGTGGTCGCAAGCGAGAAGGGTGCGCCCGCCGGGCTACCCGCGTACTTCTCCATGCCCACCATGTCGCGCTCCGGCGGGCCGAACTTCCTCGGCGCGAAGTACGCGCCCTTTGTTGTTGGCGAAGACCCCAACGGCCGCGGCTTCAAGGTGCGCGACGTGGCCCTTCCCGAAGGGCTGACCGGCGAGCGGTTCGACGACCGCGCCGCGGTGCGGGGCGAAGTGGACAACCTCAAGCGGTTCATGGACAAGGCCGCGGGCGACCCGGCGCTCGCCCTCGACGACCACTACAAGCAGGCTTACGACCTGATGAACTCGAAGGAGGCACAAGCGGCCTTCGACATCGGCAAGGAACCCGAGCGCAACCGCGAGCGGTACGGCCGCAACGCGTTCGGCCAGCGGTGCCTGCTCGCGCGGCGGTTGGTCGAAGCCGGCGTGCCGTTCGTCACCGTCTACGACGGCGGCTGGGATCACCACACCAAACTGTTCGAGTCGCTCAAAACGCGGCTGCCGCAGTGGGACAACAGCGTGTCGGCGCTGATCGAAGACCTCGGGCAACGAGGTCTTCTCGACAGCACGCTCGTGATCGCGCTGGGCGAGTTCGGCCGCACGCCGCAGATCAACAAGGACAGTGGCCGCGACCACTGGGCGAACGCGATGAGCGTGCTGTTCGCGGGCGGCGGCACACCGGGCGGCACCGTGATCGGCGCCACCGACAAGAAGGGCTTCGCCGCGATCGAACGCGTGTTGGCCCCGGAGAACTTCGTGTCCACCGTGTACGCGAAGCTCGGCATCGACCCCGGCAAGATTCTCTTCAACCAACAGGGCCGCCCGTCTCACCTCGTCAGCGACCCGACGCCGATTAAAGAGTTGATGTGAGAAGAAGACGAAGAGGAGCCGCAGATAAACGCAAATAGACGCAGATCAGAAGAAATCCAATGAACAGATTGTCTCTTTATCTGCGTCTATCTGCGTTTATCTGCG
>JAYUBA010000357.1:0-2133 GCA_043741075.1 Frigoriglobus sp. | reverse complement strand
AAGCCCAGCAAACGGCTCGCGTTCAACCCGATCTCGCTAACCCTGGGTTTCTTTCGGCTCCGTGAAATGAGTGAAACGCGTCGGCGTCGTTCGGGTGGTCACTTCGCAAAACGCCCCGCCACCCGGAGGGTTCCGTGTACCGCCTCTCACCGACCGGACAGCGCAGCGCCGCCGCGCTGGCGTTCCTCGCCGTCACCGCCGTCGCCGCGTACTGGCACTTCTTCTCCGACGGACTGCCCATCGTCTGGGGGCCGTCGGCCCGCGCCTCCGAAATCACCGCGGGGCGGGAACTGTTCGAACACGAGTGGGCGCCGAACGATCCGCTCGCGCACGGCGACGGTCTCGGCCCGGTGTTCAACGCCCGGTCGTGCGCCGCGTGCCACTTCCAAGGCGGACTCGGCGGCGCCGGCGGACTGGAGCACAACGCGGTCAGCTTTGAAGTGTTCCCGCGGCCCGGCGACCCCACGTTCGTCACCGGCAGCCTGCACAACTTCAGCACCGACCCGGCGCTGAAAGAAACGGAGCGGAAGCTCCGGAGCCTCTACCCGGTCGTGAAGGGTCGGACCATCGAGACCGGCACGTCGAGCTGCCGGATGACGACCGTCATACCGGATTTCGACCCGGTGCGCACGCAATCGGTGCAGACGACGGCCCTCTTCGGCGCCGGCTGGATCGACCTGATTTCGGATCGCGCGATCTTGCGGAACGCCCGCAACCGCGGCATCCGCACCGCGGCGAAGGAACTGAGCTTCGAGTTCGATACCGTCCCGGTGGGCCGCGCCCGACGGGTCGCGGGCGGCGTCGGGAAGTTCGGCTGGAAGGCGCAGTTCGCCACGCTGGAAGAGTTCGTCGCCGCGGCGTGCGCGAACGAACTCGGTCTCGGCACGCCCTCCACCGAACAGGCCAAGCCGCTCGTCGGCGCGAACCCCGGCACCGGCCCGGACCTCGACAAGAAGCAGTTCCGCTCGCTCGTGGCGTTCGTGAAAACGCTTCCGAAGCCGGTCGAAGTCGCGGGCGCTTCCTCGGCCGTTCGCGGGAAGGGACTCTTCGGCACGGTCGGTTGTGCCGTCTGTCACGTGCCCGACATGGGCTGGGTGAAGGGCGTGTACAGCGACTTCCTGCTCTACACGCTGGAAGACCCGCCCAAACCGGGCAGCACCGGCGACTACGGCTCCGGACCGCCCCCGCAACTCCAACTGCCCGCGCGGCCGGACGACGACCCCAAGCCCGACGAGTGGAAGACGCCGACCCTGTGGGGCGTCGCGGACTCCGCACCGTACCTGCACGACGGCTCCGCCCCGACACTGGCGGATGCGATCCTGCGGCACCGCGGGGACGCCGGGAGCGTGACGGAGAAGTACAAAAACCTCAGCCCCGGCGATCGGGCGGCGGTGGTCGCGTTCCTCGGAACGCTGAAGGCACCGCCCGACGCGCCGCCACTGAGCAACCCCGCCGTCACCAAACTGGGCCGGAAGTGACCGAACGCCGACGACCGACGCCCGCGGAGCTGACGGCCGCGAAGAACAAGACCGTGCCGGACGTGCTCGCGCCGGGGCTGACGGTGCTGTTCTGCGGCATCAACCCCGGCCTGTACACGGCCGCCATCGGCCACCACTTCGGCCGGCCGGGCAACCGCTTCTGGCCCGCGCTGCACGCGTCCGGCTTCACCCCGCGCCTGCTCGACCCCGGCGAGGAACAGGAACTCTTGCCGCTGGGTCTGGGCATCACGAACGTGGTCGCGCGGGCGACGGCCGCGGCCGACGAACTGACCGCGCGCGAGGTCGTCGCGGGCGGGCGCATTCTGGAAACAAAGGTGCGCGAGTTCGCCCCGCGATACCTCGCGGTGCTCGGCATCGGCGCGTACCGCACCGCGTTCGCGCGGCCGAATGCGACGGTCGGCCTTCAGCCGGACGCGCTCGGCGACACCCGCGTCTGGGTGCTGCCGAACCCCAGCGGGCTGAACGCGCACTACCAGGGCAAGGATTTGGTGAAGGTGTTCCGCGCGCTGCTGGATGCGGCCGTGCTGATGTAAACTGTCAGGCTCTTCATTCTTGACCTCCCCCCTTGAGGGGGAGGTCGCCCCGCTCGCCGCGAGCGAGGCGGGTGGGGGTGATACCGAATCGTGTTGATCCG
>JAYUBA010000356.1:0-2134 GCA_043741075.1 Frigoriglobus sp. | reverse complement strand
TTCTTCGACGCGAATCTCAGTTGCGAATCACACAGGGGGCTTACGCCCCCCGCTCCGGGGCCGCGTACAATTCCGTAGCCACCCTCTCCACCTCGCGCGAGGTTCCACATGGACGCGTTCATCCTGTCCGCGGTCCGCACGCCGATCGGCAAGTTCCTCGGCGGCTTGGCGGAACTCCCGGCCCCGAAGCTCGGCGCGGTCGCCATCGCGGAGGCGCTGACGCGCGCGAACGTGCGGCCGGATCAGGTCGAAGATGTGATTATGGGCAACGTGGTGCAGGCCGGGGTGGGGCAGGCACCGGCGCGGCAGGCGGCGCTGTTCGCGGGGCTGCCCGACACGGTGCCCGCGCACACCACGAACATGGTCTGCGGCTCCGGGCTGAAGGCGGTGATGCTCGCGGCGCAGGACATTCGCGCCGGTGATGCGCACCTCGTCGTCGCGGGCGGCATGGAGAGCATGAGCCGCGCCCCGTTCCTGCTGCCGGGCGCGCGACAGGGCTACAAGTACGGCAACCAGACGACGGCCGACGCGCTCATCAGCGACGGCCTGTGGTGCCCGTTCGAGAACTGGCCGATGGGCGAAGCGGCCGAACACATCGCGACCAAGTGCGAGGTGTCCCGCGCCGATCAGGACCGCTTTTCGGCCCAGAGCCACCAGCGCGCCGCGGCGGCGTGGGCGAGCGGCGCGTTCGCGGATGAAGTGGTTCCAGTCACCCTGAGCGGGGGGCGTAAGCCCCCTGTGGTTATCGAGCGCGATGAAGGCATTCGCCCCGACACGACGGCGGAAAGTCTGGCAAAGCTGAAACCGGCGTTCCGCGCCGACGGCACCGTGACCGCGGGCAACGCGTCGCAACTCTCCGACGGCGGGGCGGCGGTGGTGGTCGCGTCGGCGCGGTTCGTGGAGCAGAGCGGGGCGAAGCCGCTGGCGCGCGTCGTGGCTTACACCATGAGCGGCGTCCACCCGAAGGACATCTTCATCGCCCCAATCTCGGCGGTGAAGGCCGCGTGCGCGAAGGCGAAACTGGCGGTGTCGGACATCGACCTGTGGGAGCTGAACGAGGCGTTCGCGGCGCAGATGCTCGCGTGCGGTCGGGGCTTGAACCTCGACGAATCGAAGGTGAACGTTCACGGCGGGGCGGTCGCGCTGGGCCACCCGATCGGCGCGAGCGGCGCGCGGGTGCTGGTCACGCTGGTTCACGCCCTGAAGCGGCACGGTAAGCGGTACGGGTGTGCGTCGTTGTGCCTGGGCGGCGGCAACGCCGTCGCGCTGATCGTGGAGCGGGTATAAGATAGAAACGCTACGAGGAGCCAAGCCGAAGCTTGACCCCTCGCAGGTTCTCGGCGTGGAGATGCAGACCAAACCCATTCCGCTACCAAATCGGCCACGAGTGTAACCCCGTGGAGAAGCCGGTAACATCGTGAAATGCACCGTGATAGCGATCTGCCTTCAATTCGGCCACGCCTGAGACTCGGTGACCGCTCACGCGGCCGAAGTCTGCTCTTGCTTGGCTTTCAGGATCTCCTTCAGAGGACGCAGACCTTGCTTCTTGCGACGGAGGATTGTGAGGCGATGGCTCATCTCGTCTTTCGACCAGTTCACGTTGGGGTTGATCTGTTGGACACGGTCGAAGAGCAGGTCGCGGAGCGTATCGGTCTCTGCGATGGTATCCGCGCTGACCTCGTGTGCCCAAGCCAACTCTGCGTATGCCTGCCGCAGTGCCGCGTCCCAAGCTGGATCGACCTTCGTCTTCATCAGGTTTACTCCAGTAACCAGTTTAAACCGTGATAGCTATCTGCAACTCATCATAACGCTTCACCATCGCGGATCAAGCAGATTCGGCGGATTGTGTCAACTTTTCTGATTGTCAGACCGGCGGAGCACGAATCGTGACCTTGCCCGTGATCCAAATGCTCGAATACAGTGGCGTTGTGCCACTACGCGACGGCGACCGCATGGACGCCGACGAGTTCCTGCGCCGCTACGCGGCCGATCCGGTCGTGTACTCTGCGGAGTTGCTCCAAGGAGTTGTTCACATTATCCGCAGGCGGGAGATTCGAAATGGGAACGAGGTCATTCTTCCCTCGATCACCGTCTCGCACGCTGCCCCGCACGCGGCGCTCAGTGGGTGTCTCGG
>JAYUBA010000355.1:0-2134 GCA_043741075.1 Frigoriglobus sp. | reverse complement strand
CATCAAGGTGGACCGCGAGGAGCGGCCCGACGTGGACGACATCTACATGACCGCCCTCAACACGACCGGCGAGCAGGGCGGGTGGCCGTTGAACATGTTCCTCACGCCCGAAGGCAAACCGATCTTCGGGGCGACGTACTTCCCGCCCGAAGACAAGAAGGTCGGCGACGACACCATCCCCGGCTTCAAGACGGTGCTGAAGAAGGTCGTCGAGTTCGACAAGGACCGCGCCGACCTCGAAAAGCAGGCCGACCGCATCGCCGCGGCGACGGTGGACGCGCTGGAAGCGAACAGCCGCGTCGCGGTGCTGGTTCCGCTCAACCGCGAACTCCTTTCCGCCGCGCTCGACGTGTTCGACATCGACCCGGAGCACGGCGGCACCGGCAACAAGTCGCGCATGTTCCGCGGGACCAAGTTCCCGCGCCCGCCGGTTTGGGGCTTCCTCCTCTCGCAAAGCAAGAAACCGGATCAGGATGCGCTGAAGAAGAAGGTGGCGCTGACGCTCGCGAAGATGCTCGAAGGCGGCATCTACGACCACCTCGGCGGCGGCTTCCACCGCTACAGCACCGAGCGCACCTGGACCGTGCCGCACTTCGAGAAGATGCTCTATGACAACGCCCAGTTGGTCGAACTGTACAGCGAGGCGTTCGCCGCTGATGCGCGACCGGAGTACAAGCGGGTGGTGGCCGAAACGCTCTGCTTCATCAAGCGCGAAATGACCTCGCCCGATGGCGCGTTCTACTCCGCCATCGACGCCGACAGCAACGAGAAGGAGGGCGAGTTCTACGTCTGGACCGCGGACGAAATCAAGACGGTACTCGGCACCGACGCGGACACCGCGCTCGTGAAAGCCGTGTACGGCGTGACCGCGCCGAACTTCGAGGACAAGTACCACATCCTGCGGCTGCCGAAGGCGCTCGCGGAGATCGCGAAGGAGCAGAAGCTCACCGAGGCGGAACTCCTCGCGAAGCTGGAACCGCTGAAGAAGAAGCTGTTCGACGTGCGAGCGAAGCGCGAGCGGCCGTTCCTCGACACCAAGATCATCGCCGCGTGGAACGGGCAGATGATCGCCGGCTACGCGAAGGCCGGGCAGGTGTTCAAGGAGAAGGCGTACACCGACGCTGCGGTGGTCGCGGCCGAGTTCATCCTCACGAAGATGCGCGACAAGGACGGCCGGTTGCTCCGCATCTACGCGGCCCCGCCGGGCGAGAAGCCGACCGCGAAGGGCACCGCGTTCCTCGACGACTACGCGTACGTGATTCACGGCCTGCTCAACCTGCACGACGCGACCGGCGATGCGAAATGGTTGGACGCGGCGAAGCAACTCGCCGACGCCGCGGTGAAGTGGTACGGCGACGGCCTGAAGGGCGGGTTCTACTTCGCCGCGAGCGACGGCGAGAAGCTGTTCGCCCGCGCGAAGGACAGCTACGACGGCGTGCAGCCGTCGGGCAACTCGCAGATGGCCCGCAACCTGCTTCGGCTGGGGCTGAAGACGAAGGACGACACCTACCGGACCCGCGGCATCCGCACGGTGAAGGCGTTCGCGCTGGCACTGCGCACGAACCCCACGAGTATGCCCGCGATGCTCCGCGCGCTGGACGAACTGCTCGACGCGGCCGGCGAACCGGACAAGCCGCCGGCGAAGGTCGAGCCGGCCCCGAAGAAGCCGAAGGAGTCGGCGGACACGGTGACGCCCAAGTTGGTGTTGGAAGAGGTGAAGGGCGGGCGGCGGGCGTTCGTGCTGGCGCTCGCGGTGGCCGACCCGTGGCACCTGTACGCGAACCCGGTCGGCCTCGACACGCTCGCCGAATCGCAGACCGAAGTGACCGTGTACGTCGGCGGGAAGAAGGTGGAAGCGAAGGTGGACTACCCGAAGGGCAAGGAGATTACGGATTCGGTAGTTGGGAAGTATCTGGTGTACGAGGGCGCGGTGAAGATCACCGGCACGTTCGTTCACGCGGACGGCGAGGTCGAGGTGCGGGTGAAACTGAGCGCGTGCAAGGACGGCACCTGCCTGCTGCCGAGCGTGCTGAAGGTGAAGTGACGCTCGTCGTAGCGCACGCGGGCCGCGTGCGTTGCGAAGAGCACGCTCGTCGTAGCGCACGCGGCCCGCGTGCGTTGCGAAGAGCACGCG
>JAYUBA010000354.1:0-2137 GCA_043741075.1 Frigoriglobus sp. | reverse complement strand
CGCGAGCGCAACCCCTGGAACCGATGCGAAAATCAAAATGAAGCCCCGGAGGGGCGACCGAACGAACCGCGAAGGCTCTGCCGCCCCTCCGGGGCTTGTGATTCTCTTCCGCCACGGTCCAGGGGTTGCGCTCGCGAAGCGCTCGCGAAGCGCTCGCTCCACCCCTGGCTACCATCGGTCGCCCCTCCGGGGCTGACACATCCCTCCCTCCCGGTCGCGGCTCGATTGTGTGCGCGCCGCGGTCGCGTGAAAGATTCGGTTCCCGTTCGCCGTAACCATCTCGAACGCACCGCTTTTTACTTGTGTCGCCGGCGGCCGTCGGGCAATCTGAAGGCCGCCACACAAGCCGTATCGACCGAGAACCCCGATGCCGTCCGCGGACGTGCTGGACTTCGAGACGCTGCTCGCGCCGGTCCCCGGCGAGAGGCCGGTCGGCGGCGACCTCCGCGTGAACGCCGGCCCCACGTCCCTCTACTACCAAGTAAAGGACGGGCGGAACGCGGCGCGGGCGGCCGAGCGGCGCATCGAGGGCGGGCAGGACGAGACCCCGCCCGACTGGAAGCCGGTCGTCGCCGCCGCGTCCAAGGCGCTCGGCACCGCGACCAAGGACCTCGAACTGACCGCGTACCTGATCGAAGGGCTGTGCCGCACGCGGGGCTTCGCCGGCCTCCGCGACGGCTTCAAACTGGCCCGCGGAATCGTCGAGACCTTCTGGGATGGGCTGTACCCGCTTCCGGACGAGGACGGCCTCGCGACCACGCTCGGCCCGCTCGCCGGGCTGAACGGCGACGACGCCGAGGGCACCCTGGTCGCGCCGATCAACCGCGTCGCGATCACCGAGTCCGCGTCGCACGGCCGGCTCGCCACCACGACGTACCTCCAGGCGGTCGCGGTCGCGAAGATCGCCGATCCGGAGGCCCGCGAGCGGCGCATCAACGCCGGTTCGCCGAGCATGGAGATGGTGCAGAAGGCGGTGGACGAGACCCCGGCCCCGTTCTTCCGCACGCTCCACGACGACATCACCGCCGCGCTCGACGAGTTCGCGAAGTTGAACGCGGTGCTGGACGAGAAGGGCGGCCGGTTCGCCCCGCCGACCTCGGCGATTCGCACCACACTGGAAGGCGTGCTGTCGGCGGTCAACGACGTGGCGCGGGCGAAGCTCGCCGTGACCGCGACGGCCCCGACCGCACCGGCGCACGACGCGGCGGACGGGACGCCGGCCGCGAAGGGTCAGCCGGGCGGCGGCGGGGCGGGCGGCGAGCGGTTGCCGGTCGTGCGCACCCGCGAGGACGCGCTGAACGCAATCCTCCAGTTGGGCGACTACTTCCGCCGCACCGAGCCGCACTCGATGGTGCCGTACGCGCTCGAACAGGCCGTGCGGTGGGCGCGGATGCCGCTCCCGGAACTGATGGCGGAGCTGATCCACGACGACTCCGCCCGCCGCGCGCTGTTCAAGCAGGTGGGCATCCGCAGCGCCGAGGGCTGACGACACTCTTCGTCCTCTCCCCTTGTGGGAGAGGGCAGCGAGCGAAGCGAGCGGGTGAGGGGTTGCTCTGCGATTGGAGTAACGTTCCACCCCTCACCCGGCGGCGAAGCGCCGCCACCCTCTCCCGCAGGGGGAGAGGGCAAGAAGAGACAACGAACCCTTCCTCTTCACCACAGGTGCCACATGGGTAGCGAGAGCTTGCAGAAGAAGCTGGACCGGGTCCGCAAGCCGCGGGTCCACATCACCTACGACGTGGAGACCGAAGGCGCGCAGGTGGTCAAGGAACTGCCGTTCGTCGTCGGCGTCCTCGGCGACTTCTCCGGCCAGCCGACCGAGCCGCTCAAGCCGATGAAGGACCGCAAGTTCATCCAGATCGACCGCGACAACTTCAGCGACGTGATGGGCCGCATGACGCCCGGCCTGAACCTGCGGGTCAAGAACACGCTCAAGGACGACGGCTCCGAACTCGGCGTGCAGCTCAAGTTCGGCCACATGGACGACTTCGCCCCGGAGAACGTCGCCAAGCAGGTCGATCCGGTGAAGAAGATGCTCGACACCCGCGACAAGCTCCGCGACCTGCTCACCAAGATCGACCGCTCCGAGGACCTCGAAGGGCTGTTGGAGAAGGTGCTGTCGAACACCGAGGAGCTG
>JAYUBA010000353.1:0-7186 GCA_043741075.1 Frigoriglobus sp. | reverse complement strand
CATTCCCGATCCGTCTTTCTCCCCCTTGACCCTTCAGGGAGGGGGCCGGGGGGGTGGGTTCTTCGGCTCGTGCCCGTCATCGGTGCGGTGACGCGCGTCGCGCCGCGCGCCCGCGCCGGCGCGCGGCAATTCGTCGCCGCGCGCCCTCACGTCTGCCGAACTTCATCTCGTCACACACGATTTTCGGTCACGAACGGCCACCGCAACGAACGCGACGGGTGGCCGCCCTTGCGCCCCGTCCGGTCGCCGACGCCCCCGCGGGCGGACCCACACCGTTGAGGAGCAACGACGCACATGTCGCACCCGCGCACGCGCCTGACGTTGGAAGCGCTCGAAGCCCGCGAAAACCCAACGACGCTCTTTACCGAATCGTTCGACGCGCTCGCCCCGCCGGCGCTACCGGCCGGGTGGGCGACGTGGTCGAGCGACGGCACCGCCGTCTTCACCACCGCGGCCGGCGTGGGCACGGGCGGCACCCGCGCGCTCGTGTCCAACGCCGGCAGTCGCACCGCCGCGCTCGCGTGGCACCCGCAGACCGTTTCCGGCGACACCGGCGCGGTCGTCTCGCTCCAGGCCGATTCGCTCGTGCCGGCCTTCGTATTCGCCCGCGGCAACGACCTGGACGCCGGCCCGCGGAGCTACCTGTCGGCCGTCGTCACCCGCGGGCTGACGGTGAAACTGCTGGAGGTGAACGGCTCAGCGACGCGGGTACTCGGCGCGGTCGCGTCGCCGGGTGCCGTGTACCTTTCGGGAGGCTGGGTGCGCGTGTCGCTCGTCCCGACCGGCACCAGCGTGAAGGTGGAGGTGACGCGCCAGGACACCGGGCAGTACCTGAACGCGTCCGGGTTGTGGCAGACCGCCCCGACCGCCGTCATCACCGCCGCGACGACGCTCACGCCCGCGGAGGGGAAGGTCGGCGTCGGGCGCAACGGCCTCTACTTCGGCGCGGTGCCGATGGACGACTTCGTCGTCATCACCGACGCGCCGGTCCCCCCGCCCGTGGTGCCGCCGGTCGGGAGCGTCACGCAGAGGTTCGACACCACGGCCGTCGGGAGCGCGCCGACCGGTTGGAACGGCTGGGCCACGGACTCCCTCGGCTGGTTCACCGCGTCCGCGGCGCGCGCGCTCAGCCCGGCCAACGGGTTCGCATCGAACGGCTTCTCTTCCTCCACCGCGCGGGCGTGGTCGAACGCCGACGTGCCGGCCGACGTGGACGCGTCCGCCGCGATCTACCTCGACAGTCTCGTTCCCGCACAGGTGTTCGTCCGCGGCACCAACTTGCAAGGCGCCGCGCCGAGCTACTACGCGGTGAACGTCACCCGCGGGCTTCAGGCGACACTGGTGAAGGTGGCGAACGGCGTCGAGACGGCGCTCGGCTCGATCGAGTCCACCGCGTACCTGAGTGGGCAGTGGGTGCGCGCCCGGCTGATCGCGGTGGGTGACAACTTGCAGGTGCAACTGTACCGCACCGACACGCGGCAGTGGCTCACGCCCGACGGCTCGTGGAGCGACAGCCCGGACTTCGCGATCCAGGCGCGCGACGCGGGCATCACCGCCGGCGGGAAGGCCGGCGTCGGGCGGCACGCGGGCGCGTCCGGCGCGCTCACCGTGGACGACTTCGAGGCGAAACCGGCCGGTGCGACGAGTGGGCCGCAAGTGACCATCACCCGCGTGACCGGCACCGGCAACGTGACCGGCGAGACCACTTTTCGCGCGACCGTTGCCGGCGCGTTCGGCCGCATCGAGTTCCGGCTCAACAACGTGGTCCGCGCGGTGTCCGCCACCTCGCCGGCGACGTGGACGTTCGACAGCACCACGGTCGTCAACGGGACCTACACGCTCACCGTGCGCGCGTTCGATTCGGCCGGCAACGTCGGCTCGAAGGACTTCGCGTTCACCGTGTCGAACCCGAACAGGGACCCGCTGCCGGACCCGGCCATCCCGCGGCACTACGCCCACATCCGCATCGCGCAACTGGCCTACAGCGGCACCCCGATCGGCGGCGCGTTCGAGCAGAATTTGCTGAAGAACAGCGTCGATCTGGTGATCCCGAACCCGCAGTACCTGAACGCGATTCAGAGCGCGTCGCCGAACACGCCGCAGCTCATCTACAGCAACGTCTCGAATCTGTACCAGGGGCTGCTCACCGACTGGGTGCAGTACGCGGACCGGGTCGGGGCGTCGCGCGAGTTGGCGTTCTACCACGTGACGAAGGCGACCGCGTTCCAGGGGTCGAGCTCGTCGTCGCAGCCGGTGACCTGGTTCTGGGGCGTGTACCAGTCGAGCGGGTCCGGCGCGCCGGCGGACGTGACCTCCGCGGCCCGCGGCGGGCGCACCACCAACGTGCAGTTCGGCGCGGCCGGCACGACCACCGCGATCGGGTTCGTGGAGGAGTTCCGCGAGATCAACGTCACCCTTGCGCGCGGCGCCATTGCCGGCTGGTCGGGCACGTGGGAGTACGCGACCGCCGCGGACGCGAGCGGCAACCCGACCGCCTGGAAGACGCTTAGCCTGAAGGCCGACGGCACCGGCGGGCTGAAGACCTCCGGGCAGATCACCTTCGACCCGCCCGCGGACTGGGTGCCGTCCGCGATGACGCCCGGCGGCGCCCGGCTGTACTCGGTGCGGTTCCGCGTGACGGCCGGCACCAGCGACCAGGGCGCGGAGCTGAAGACGGTGTTCGGCCGCGACTACGTGAACGCGAACGGCGGGCAGACCGGCACCATCCCGGCGTTCGACTACGCCGCCGACACGAACGGCGACGGGTACCTGAGCGACGCCGAGTACGCGACCCGTTCGGCCGGGTCGGACGCGCGGTTCGTGTACGAGTCGCGGCTGATCTACCCGTACTACGGGCAGATGCGGTTCGTCACCAACCCGTCGTCGTCCGCGGTGCGGCACTGGGCCGGCGACTACCACGCGCGCCTGCTGACCGCGACCCCGCTGGCCGACGGGTTGTTCATGGACAACGCGATCGGCAAGGTGCCGTTCGCGGGCGTGAGTGTGCTGGAACCGACCGGCACGTTCAGCGAGGACTCCGGCGCGCTCATGGACGCGGTGTCGCGGGCCATCGCGCCGCGGTGGGTGCTGGCGAACACGGCCGGCGGGAGCACCACCGCGGACCCGATCGTCGCCGGGTCGGCGGGGTCGTTCGAGGAGTTCCTCATCCGCCCGCTGTCGGCGAACTGGTCCGAGGTGGGCGACGCGGCGGCCCTCGCGGCCCGGCGGCTGAACACGAGCGGGAACCCGTACCTGGTAATCGACAGCAGCCCGCAGGGCGGGTCGCGGTTCGACGCCCGCACGCAAGTCGCCACGCTCGCGTACTACTACCTGCTGGCCGACCCCGACCGCTCGTTCCTGATGTTCTTCGGCGGCGACAGCCCGTCGTCGTCGTGGACGCAGCACTGGTCCCCGGCGGTCGCGGTGGACGTGGGCGCGCCGGCCGGGGCGATGAGGGTGTTCGCCACCGGCACCGACCCGGCGAACGCGGCCCTCACCTATCGGGTACTGTCGCGCGACTACGCGAACGCGCTGGTGCTGTACAAGCCGCTGTCGTACGCGCAGGGGAGGGGCGAGGGCACCGCCGCGGACGCCACCGCGACGACGCACCAACTGAACGGCACGTACCGCGTGGTGAACTCGAACGGCACGCTCGGCCAGTTCGTCACCTCGGTGACGCTCCGCAACGGCGAGGGGGCGATTCTGGTGAAGGCGTGACGCCGGGGTTGTAGGACAGGTTTCCAACCTGTCCCACAGCCAGACAGGTTGGAAACCTGTCCTACATTACGGCTGCGGCGGGGTCGCCCGCTTCGGGTACTCCGGCCGCGCGTCCTTCTTCGGCGGGTTCTTCTTCAGCGCCTCCAGCGCCAACTCGATCGCCTTCTCCAACTGCGGGTCGCGCCCCGCGATCACGTCCTTCGGCGTCATCGCCACGTCGTAGTCGGGCGCCACGCCCTCGTTCTCCACGATGAACCCGCCGTCCGGCGACCAGATGGCGAAGCTCGGCGCGGTCACCGTGCCGCCGTCCATCAGCACCGGGTAGCCGCCGATGCCAACCAGCCCGCCCCACGTCCGCTTGCCCACCAGCGGGCCGACGCCGAACTTGCGGAACATGTACGGCAGCATGTCGCCGCCGGACCCGGCACCCTCGTCGATAATCATCACCTTCGGCCCGAACACCGCGGCACTCGGCGACCGGTTGTCCGCCCCGTGCCGCGGCGCCCAGTAGCTCGCGAACGGGCGGCGCAGGATGTCGATGTAGTAGTCCGCGATCTGCCCGCCGCTGTTGAACCGCTCGTCGATGATGAGCGCGTCCTTATCCACCTGCGGGAAGAAGTACCGCTTGAAGTCGGCCATGCCGCCGGCCGCGGTGTCGCGCACGTGGACGTAACCGACCTTCCCGCCGGTCGCCTTCTCCACCTTCTTCAAGTTGCCCTCCACCCAGTCCATGTTCCGCAGGTTGTACTCGCTCGCGATCGGCTCGACCGTCACCGTGCGCGACTTCGTACCGTCCGCGTTCGGGCCGACGGTGATCTCGACCAGCTTGCCCGCGGTGTTCTCGAACAGCGCGTACACTTCGGTCGGCGCCTTCAACTCCTTGCCGTTGACGGCGAGCAGGTACTCGCCCTCCTTCACGTTCACGCCCGGCGCGGTGAGCGGCGAGCGCATCGTCGCGCTCCAGTTCAGCCCGCCGAAGATCTTCTTGAACTTGTAGCGGCCGTCGGCGATCTCGAAGTCCGCACCGAGCAGGCCGCCGGGCACGGTCTTCCGCTCGAACGTGCGCTCGCCGTAGCTCGTCATGCGGCTGTGGCCGACCGCGAGTTCCGAGAGCAGCCACTGGATCACGCGGTACAGGTCGGCGCTGCTCGTGAGGTGCGGGAGGAACACTTCGTACTTCTTCTTCATCGCGGGCCAATCGGCACCGTGCATGTTCGGGTCGTAGAAGAAGTCGCGGTTGACGCGCCACGCCTCCGCGTAAATTTGCTTCCACTCCGCGCGCGGATCGACGCGCACTTCGATGCCGTCGAAGTTCACCTTGCCGTCGCCGCTGTCGCCGCCGACCGGCGTCGGGGCCGGCGCGGTAGGCCGTCCGCCCGGACCGCGCCCGCCGCCGGTCGCGCCCGCGGGGGCCGCGCCACCGCTGCCCGTGGCCGACGTGATGAACCAGTTCCCGCCGCCAGTGGTGTAGAGCAGCTTGCGGCCGTCCGGGGTGAGTTCGTAGCCCTGCACGCCGGCCTGCACGACGGACGCGCGCTTGCGGTCGAGATCGTAGCGGTTGAGCGTCGCACCGCCGCCGCCGGGACCGCCGCCGGGACCGCCGCCGCCCGCGCCGGGTTCCGGCCGCGTGACGTAGAAGATTTGCCCCGCCGCGCCGGCCTGCAACCCGCCGTAGCTTCCGGTCGGCACCGGGAACGACAGGATGCGCTGGTCGATGTCGCCGAAGTCGATGGCGAACGCCGCCTCTTTGTCCTTCTTGTCGATCTTCGGCGCGGGCTTCTCGCCGTCGCCCTTCTCCTCATCGCTCTCGCGTAGGAACGGACTCGGCAGGGTCTTGTTCAGCACCACGAGGTTAATCGACCAGCGCGGCTGGCGGCTGTCCGCGGCCGACTGGCTGAACCCGTGCTTGCTCATGCCGGTGTCGTTGGAGCCGAGGAAGTACAGGTACTTCCCGCCCGCGTCGAACGCCGGCTCGGTCGCCTCCGTCAGCCCGTCGGTGACCGAGTACACCTTGTTCTGCTCCAGCGAGTGGACGTACACGCGCGAAATCTGCGCCGGCGTGTTCATCGAATACGTCACCCACTTCGAGTCGGGCGACCAGCTCGACGCGTGCAGCCCGCGGCCGAGGCCGTGCTTCGGCTCCACGACCGTCATGATTTTGCCCGACTCCGCATCGAGGACGAACACGGTCTGGGCGTTGTCGGTGAACAGAATCTTCTTCGAGTCGCGCGACCAGATCGGGTTGAAGTAGAAGCCGCTGCCGGTGAGCTTCACCTTCTTCGCCTCGCCCTTGCCGTTCTGGGGCGAGAGTACCAGTTGGTACTCGCCGCCGGCGTCGGAGAAGTACGCGATCGTCTTCCCGTCCGGCGACCACGACGGGTTCCGCTCGTGAACGTCGGGCGTGTTCGTCAGGATGCGGGCTTCGCCCTTCTCGGCGGGCACGGTCACGATCTCGCCGCGGAACTCGACCGCGACGCGCGAGCCGCTCGGCGAGACGCTCACGTCGCGGACGTACTTCGCGCCTTTGGCGAAGCGCGGGCGGGCCTCGCCGTTGTCGATGCTGATGCCGACCTTCAGCCGCGTCGTCACGGACTCCGGCGGGGCCATCAGGTGCAGGTAGCCGGCCTGCTCGAAGATGAGTTTCTTGCCGTCGGTGCCGATGTCGATCACCGGGAAGTCGGTGAACTTGGTGAGCTGCTTCACGTCCTTCGCGTCGGTGTCGTAGGCGAACACGTTGTACTCGCCGGCGCGGTCGGAGCGGAAGTACAGCGTGTGGCCCACCCAGTTCGGGTCGGCGTCGTTGCACCGGTCCTTCGGCTGCGGGATTTCGACCACGTCGTGCGTCTTCACGTTATAAATCCAGACGCGCGAGTGGGTGCCGCCGCGGTAGTGCTTCCACTGCGCGGTGGCGTCGCGGACGGGCGTGTACGCGATGAAGTCGCCGTCCGGCGAGTACGCGGCCTCGAAGCCCCACGGGATCGGCAGTTGTGTCGGCATCCCGCCCGTGAGCGGCACCGTGAACAGTTGTTGGTAGCGGTTGCTGTAGACGTGCCGCGGCGACGAGAACAGAACGCTCTTGCCATCTGGTGTGAACCCGCGTACAGTATCGGTAGCGGGGTGGCTGGTGAGCCGCGTGGGCGTGCCGCCCGCGAGCGGGATGGTGTACACGTCGGTGTTGCCATCGTACTGCGCGCTGAACGCGATGGTCTGGCCATCCGGGCTGAACACCGGGTACGACTCCAGACCCAGGTCCGTGGTGAGCCGCTTGGGGTTCTTGCCGTCGCCGTCGGCGACCCACAGGTCTTCGGCGTAGATGAACGCGATGTTCTTCGCGCTCACCGCCGGCATGGTGAGTAGCCGCGTGTCGGTCGGGTCGGGTTGGGCCTGTGCGGTCGCGGTTGGAGCGAGTAGCCCCACCGCCGAGAGGAGAACGAGTCTGAGCGCGCGCATCGTGGTGACCGTCCGGAGT
>JAYUBA010000352.1:0-2149 GCA_043741075.1 Frigoriglobus sp. | reverse complement strand
CGACCTCCCCCTCAAGGGGGGAGGTCAGAACCTAATCATCCCACGTGGGTCTGCAAGAACGCCACCAACTCGCCGAGCGGCAGGTCGTCCGCGCCCCGGTCGCGCAACCCTTTGAGGAACGTCCCGAACGGCAGCCTTTTTCCGAAGTGCAAGTCGAGCCGTTCGGCCAGCACGACGAGTTCAATCGACGCGAGGCCGAGGTCGGCGAACGCCCGCGTGTGCGCATCGACCGGTTCCGGGAAGTCACGGTCCGGGAACGTGCGGCGCACCACGTCCGCGAGTTCCGTCATGAGTTCGTCCGCGGTCCGCATCACGCGCCCTCGCAAACCGTTGTGGCGACGACGGCGTCCGGTTGCCGGGCCGTCTGCACGCGGAACCGCCGCCCGCCCGCGGTCACGACCGCGGCCCCGCTGCTCGCGTCGAGAGATTCCAGCACGCAGCCTTCGGCCGGCATGCGCAAGGCGTCCGCGACCGCGGCGCACGCGGCCCTCGTTCGCGCCTCGCGTTCGACTTCGGCCGTCGCGTTCTTCACAATGCTCTGAAGGGCGACGCCGACGCGCTCCGCGAACGCGGCGAACGCCGCGACTTTGCCCTCGCATACCGCCACGCTCACGGGCGGGAACGGTTCGCTCCGCTCCGCGCCGCGCGGTCGGCAGACGACCCGTCCGTCCACGTCGTCGGTCTCGATGTCCGCGGGGAACATCGCTTCGCCGTGCTTCTGCGTCCACGCGCCGCGCACGGCGTCCTTCGCGACCATCCGGCCGAAGAACCAGTCGTTCAGCCCCGCGTCGGTGCCGGGCCAGTTGTTGAAGGTGTCGAGTTCGCGCGGGGTCATCGTGACGCGCGCGCCGGCCGCGCGCAACACCGGTTGCTTCAGGTCCGCGGGCGGGTCGAGGTAGTGACAGCGCCCGACCGGCGCCACCTCCGGCCACGCGCGAGAGAGGAAGTATTCGTCCTTCGGGCCGAAGAAGTTGACGTGCCCGAACGGCAGGTAGAACCGCCAGTAGCCCGCGCCGGTCAGCCGCAGCCACACGTTACCCGCCGCGTCGAACACTTCGAGGCCGTGCCGGAAGTGCCGCGCCGACTCCTGCTCGTTGTGCCCGCGGACGAGCAGGTGCGAACCGACCGCCGGCGTCGGGCCGAAGTACTCGACGCGCTGCACCTCGAACGGCAGCAGGATGCGCCCGGTCCAGTCCGGTTGTTCGAGGTGCCACGCGCCGATGATGTGCATGGCCGCGTCCATCAGCACCGGGTCGATGGCGTAGTGCGGCTCTGGGTTCGACGCGAACCACCCGTCGCGCGGTTGCACTTCGAGCGTGCCCTCGATGCCCTCGCGGCCGGTGCGGTCCAGCGTGCGGATCATCTGGAAGATCGGCCCGTGGAACATGTTCCGCCGCAGGTCTTCGACGGTGGACTTACACCGCACCTCGTCGGTGAGCGCGAACGGCAGCGGTGCGGGCGGTTCCGGGTAGCGGTCGGCGAGTACGACCACCGCTTCGGACGACGGCTTGTTCGACCCGTCGCGGAGGAACGAGTTGCCGAGGTCGCGCACGTCCGCTTTTACTTCCACGACACCGGTTTGCGGATCGACGGACGACACCGCGGCGCGGACCTCGAGCGTGGTGGTTCCGGGGTCGAACGGCAGCCACCGGAACAGCCGGATGTTGCGGATCGCGACGACGACCTTGCCCGGTGCGAGCAGCGCCGCGGCTTCGGACATCGCTTCGAGGCTGAACGTCATCGGCAGGACGGGCAGGCCGTTTTGCGCCGGGTCCGCGCGGCTGACGCCGCGCCCGCCGAGCGTATGGTCGTCGGCGTAGCGGTCCTCGCGGTCGTCCATCACGCGCCGGAACACGACTTCGCGCCCTGGCTCGTGGTGCGTGACGGATTCGACGAGGCAGTACGGCGGCGGAAGTTCGGAGATCGGAGATCGGAGCGGGGAATCCGAAGGCGGAAGAGCGAAATCGAGCGGCGCGGCGTGTCCGCCGAGGAACGCGGACATCACCGCGCGCTGCGCGTCGAGGAACTGCTCCATCACGTCGAGGTAGGTGTGGACGACGGAAGTGGTAGGCGAACCCGGAGCGTGAGCGACGGGGTGAACCTCCGACGCAGATTGGCGGTCCGATATTCACCCCGTCGCTCACGCTCC
>JAYUBA010000351.1:0-2149 GCA_043741075.1 Frigoriglobus sp. | reverse complement strand
TGAAGTCGGCGGGCGGCTCCACTTCGAGAGCCACCTTCGACTGGTCGTACGGATCGACCTTCGGCGGGTCTTCGGCCCGAACCGCCGCGAGTGGTGTTAACAGGATGAGAGCGGAGAGGAATCGCGTCATGGCGTGAAAGACTCCTGTGCGGGCAGGGTACTTGGGAGGAGGTATCGGGCGGACTACACGAAAACACGCCGGAACCCGAAACGCAAGCGCGTTTTCATTTGCATCCGCGCCGCGCCGCGGGCAAACTGGTTCGGACACCCGCCGCCCCGTATCTTCTCTCCTGCCGACTCTCACTCTCAGCCGTTGCCAAGGACACAACCGTGACGACCGTCGCCGAGATCGAGAAGGAAGCCGCGTCCGAGCGCGCCCCCACCAAGCCGCCGAAAGTGAACTCCGCCGCGTTCAAGGAAGTGCCGCAGGACCGCGCCGTCCGCGACCGCATCCGCGCTGCCGTCGGGACGTTCTGCCTCAAGATCGACAAATCGAAGCCTCTGACGCGCGAACTGACCCGCGAGATGGCCGAGGCGGTGCTGAAGACGCTCGGCCTCGGCGAGTCGTGCCTCGGCTTCACGATGGTAATGCTGACCAACGAGTTCTGGCGCGAGCAGGTCGCGGCGATCCCGTTCCACCGCCGGCTGATGCTCCTGCCGCACTGCCTGAAGAACGCGGAGGGGTGCCCGGCCGAGTACGACGAACTCGGCCTCGACTGCAAGAAGTGCGGGGCGTGCGAGGTCGGCGACTTCCGCACCAAGGCCGAGGAACTCGGCTACAAGGTGCTGGTGAGCGAGGGCACGCCGATCGTGCTGAAGATCATCGTGAGCGGCCACATCGACGCCATCGTCGGGGTCGCGTGCCTGAACGTGCTGGAGAAGGCGTTCGACAAGGTGCTGCTCGCCGGCATCCCGTGCATCGCCACGCCGCTGCTGTCGAGCAACTGCAAGAACACGTCGGTGGACAACGACTGGGTGTTCGAGTCGATCGGGCTTCACACGCCGCCGGCCGGCGCGAAGACCAAGACGTACATGCACCTGATGCGCGCCGCCAACAAGCTGTTCGAAGCGCCAGAGCTAACGAGAATAATCCCCAAACCTCGCCAAAGCCCAGGGTCGGCCGACCCTGGGTTGGACAGCGCCGACCCCCTCGTTCGTCACGAAGCCATCGCCTACGATTTCCTCGCGCGTGGCGGCAAGCGGTCGCGCCCCTTCATGACGCTGGCGGCCTACGACGCGCTCAAGGGCGGGCCGGCCACGCTCGCCGACGGCGGCTGGGAACTCCCGGACGCGGTGAAGCGGGCGGCCGTCGCCATCGAGAGCTTCCACAAGGCGAGCCTCGTTCACGACGACATCGAGGACGACGACGCGTACCGCTACGGCCACGAGACGCTGCACCGCGTCCACGGCGTCGGGCCCGCGATCAACGTCGGCGACTACCTCATCGGCGTCGGCTACCGGTGCGTCTCCCGCGACCGCAAGGCGCTCGGCGCGGAAACCGCCGCGGACATCCTCGACAAGCTCGCGGACGCGCACATCAAGTTGTCCGAAGGACAGGGCGCGGAACTGCTCTGGCGCGAAGCAAAGGACAAGGCACTCACCACGCTCGACGCGCTCAAGATTTACGCGCTGAAAACTTCTCCGGCGTTCGAGGCCGCGCTGTATACCGGCGTGCGGCTCGCGGGCGAAGCGACCGCGTACGAGAAGTTGGTCGCGGACTACAGCCGGAACGTGGGCGTCGCGTTCCAGATTCTGAACGACATCAAGGACTGGACCGGCGACGAGGACAACAAGCTCGTGTCCGGGCAGGACGTGCTCGCGGCCCGGCCCACCCTGCTCCTCGCGCTCGCGCTCGATGGCGGCTCGCCCGCGCAGCGCGAGGAGTTGCTGCACTTGATCGCGCAGGCCCGCGGTGCTACGGGTGTGGCGGCCGAGGAGGTCGTGGCCCGCGTCCGGCACCTGTACTTCGCCGCGAAGGTGTTCGAGAAGGCCGACAAGCTCGTGGACAAGTTCCGCGCGAAGGCCGAATCGCTCGCGGACGGAGTGGAACCGACCGAACTCCGCGAACTGCTCTACTACCTCGTGGACAGCGTGCTGGAGAAGCCCGAACTGCCGCGCCACGGCGTGACGCAGTTCGTGGAACTGGGCC
>JAYUBA010000350.1:0-2150 GCA_043741075.1 Frigoriglobus sp. | reverse complement strand
TGGGCGCGTCGAACCCGGTCAGCAGCTTCTCGGTGACGATCAGGATGCGGAGTTCCTTGTACTTGTCCTCGCGCGCCCGGCCGGTGTCGGCGAGGCCGATGGGCCGGGCGAACGCCTTCCGCACCGCCTTCTCGTCGTCCTCGTCGAGGTAGTGCTTGCGCAGTTCGTCCGAGTCCTTCTTCCCGGCCTGCGAGATGACCACCTTCGACCACTCCGCCGGGAGGTGGGTGTCGAGTTCCTTCTTGTACATCGCGCACGCCTCGCGGTCCACCGCGACCACGAACGCCTTGTACCCCATCGGCTCGATCTTCTCCCGGTAGTGCGCCGCCGCGAACCCCGCGACCGCCGCCACGCGGACCGGGGCCTTCATCAGCGTCTTGAGCGTCACCGCCTTTTCGAGGACCGCATTCAACTCCTCCTGGTCGCTCACCCCCTCCGCTTCCTTCAGGTCGAGGAACTCCTTTTCGAGCGTGTCCTTGTCCACCTGCATCTCGTTCGGCGCGAGCTGGTAGTGGAGCGGGACCGTGGTGCCGTCGGCGACCGACTCGCGAATGCTGTACTTGTCGAGATAGCCGGTCGGGTCGTCGGCCCCGAACACCTTGAACGTGCCCTTCCCGTGTTGGGTCTTGTCGATCGGGGTACCGGTGAACCCGATGTAGGTGGCGTTCGGCAGCGCGCCCATCAGGTAGTTGCCGAGGTCGCCGCCGGTCGAGCGGTGGGCCTCGTCCACGAGAACGTAAATGTTCTCGCGCAGGCAGACGTTCGCGGGGATGTCGTCGAACTTGTGAATCATGGTCACGACGATCCCGCGGCGGTCACTGCGCAGGAGTCGCTCCAGATCCTTCTTCGTCGCGGCGACGGGAACGTCCGCCTTCTTGTCCGCGCCGACCGTCAGCCCGAGCGCTTCCAGGTTGCCGGAGAGTTGGCCCTCCAGTTCGTTGCGGTCCACGATCAGCAGCACGGTCGGGTTGCCGAACGCCGGGTCTTCGACCAGCATTCGGGCGAGCGTAATCATCGTGTACGTCTTGCCGCTGCCCTGCGTGTGCCAGACCAGCGCCCGCTTCTTCTTGCCGTCGCGGGCGCGCTGGAGGCACCGCTCGACGGCCCGCATCTGGTGGGGGCGGAGCACGGCCTTCGTCAGCTCGCCGTCCTTGCGGACGAACAGGATGAAGTCGGACAGCACGCGGACCAGCCGGCGCGGGTTCACAAATGCCTTGCACAGCGCCTCGAAGTTCCCGGCCTGCTCGTCGCGCCAGTTGAGCAGTCCCTTGCGGCGGGTGTTCCAGGTCGCGCCGTACAGGAAGCGGATCAGGTGCGTGACCGCGAACAGTTGCGCCACCGCGAATAGCTCGCCGCCGTGCCGGTGGTAGTACTCGATGTCGCCCAGCGCCTGCTGGTCGCCGTCCTTCTGCTTGACCGACTTCGTTTCGACCACGAGGACCGGCACGCCGTTGACGTGGAACTGGATGTCGGTGCGGACGTTCTTCGTGCCGCCGGCGTAGGTGAATTCGTCGGTGACGTGGAACGTGTTGGCGTCGAGCCGGTCGGGGTCCACGAACCGGACGTTCCGCTCGCGGCCCTCGGCCTCCACGAACACGGTCTTCAGCCCCTTGAGGAACTCCCAGGCGTCCTGGTTGCCTTCGATGTTGAGCCGAACGCGGACGAGCCGGCCGGCGAGTTCCTCGGCCTTGATCCGATCAACAACGCCGGGGTTGAGCTTCTGGAGTTGATCGACGAGCACCTCGTCGAGAACAGGGCTGGTGTCCTCGCCGCGACGGAACGAACGTGCTTGGTCCGGCGAGAGGTACACCCAACCGGCTTCTTGGGCGTACCGCACGAACGGGTTCTGCACCGCCGCCATTTCGCCGCCGAGTGCCATGGGCGTGTGTCCAAGAGAAGGTCACGATTAGCGACTTGCGTAATTGTGCATCGATACACGCTTGGCTGGAATGTCGGAAACGCTTTGACTGTAGCGATTTCCAGCCGCCGTGCGGGCGGCTAAGTCGCTCCGAGTCATGTCCCGTCTTCGCCCGACACGACCGCGCTAAACGTTATACTTCACGCGGCCAGGAATGAGACGTCGTCGAACTCCTGGAAGTTGAGCGTCATGAGCGACGCCAGCTTCGCCGCGTGCGTCGTTTGCACACGGT
>JAYUBA010000349.1:0-2151 GCA_043741075.1 Frigoriglobus sp. | reverse complement strand
CCCGCTGCCGGTCGGTGTTGTCCGGCCCGTAGCACGGCAGCGACGCGACCACCTCGACGCGGTGTTCGGCCAGCAACTCCGGCAGGTCGGTGAAGCCGGGGGCGAGCAGGATCGTCAGGTTGCACCGGTCGATGACCCGGCGGCCGAGGTTCCGTGCCTCGGTCACGAGCCAGCGGAAGTGCGGGTTCATCTCGGGCGCCCCGCCCGTGATATCGAGTGTCGGGACGTTCCCCTTAACGAGCGCGTCGAGGCAGAGCTGCATCGTCTCGCGGGTCATGGCCTCTCGGCGGTCGGGTCCGGCGTCCACGTGGCAGTGCCGACACGTCTGGTTGCAGACCTTGCCGACGTTCACCTGGAGCACGTCGAGGCCCGTCGCCCGCAACTCGCCCGAACCGGACTGCGCGAGGCGGTCGTCGAACCGCGGGTGGGCTCCCGGTTCGTTGATGACCCGCAACTGGATCGCGGGTTGGGCGAGGGGGCTGCCCTGCCGAAGGAGTGACTGTCGGGCCATGACGGATCCCGTAGGGTGATCTACGCAACCAACAACAACAAGAATTGCCGGGAACGTCCCGACATCAACAGCAGGGCCGCTCGTCGTCGCACCCGTTCGCGGCGGGAGCGGTCGTCGCGGTGCGGTCCCGGCCTTTGGTCTCGCCGGGGTGCCGGCGCGCCGACCGCTTGCAGTCGAAGGGCTTCGCGCCGCCGAGCGGAACCTCTTCCAGCGGCCCGACCGGTTCGAACGCACCGACGTAGGGCTCCCTCTGGAGCAGGTGGAACGTCTTGTCGCACACGGCGATCCGCTCCCCGCGGGCGAAGCGGTGCCCGTCGTCGTCGTCCACCGCCCGGAACGGGCCGCGGTAGACGAGCGCCTGGTTGCGTTCGAGGCACTCCCCCTGCTTCCCCTTGTGGGCGAGCACCGTGACCGAGCGGAACTCGATTCCCTCGACCACCCGCCAGGGTTTCCGCTCGCGCTTCACCAGTTCGATGCCGTGGAACCCGGCCTCCTCGAACGCCTTCAGGAACTCGTCCTCGCGAAACGCCCCGGAGACGCACCCGGACCACAGTTCCGGGTCCCGGCGCATGTCTTCGGGCACGTCCTCGTCGGCGACGATGTCGCTGATCGCGGCCCGGCCGTGCCGCTTCAACACCCGGAAGATCTCTGCGAACAGGTGCCGGCGGTCCTCCGGCCGGACCAGGTTCAGCACGCAGTTCGAGACCACGCAATCGACGCTCTCGTCGGCGACCAGCGGGTGCTCGCGGCGGAGCCGGTCCTCCGCCGACCGCAACCGGTGCCAGTCGGCGACGGAGGCGATCGGCCGGGTCGCGAGTTCGGCCGCGAGGCGGTCGAGGTCGAGGCGCAGGTCCTGAATCGCGCCGTTGCGGAACTCGACGTTGTCGAAGCCCAGCCGGCGCGCGACCTCGGGCCGGTTCCGGCGCGCGAGCGCGAGCATGTCCGGGTTACAGTCCACGCCGATCACCCGCCCGGACGCGCCCGCGACCTGGGCGGCGATGAAGCAGACCTTCCCGCCCCCCGCCCCGAGGTCCAGAACCGTGTCGCCGGGGCGGACGTACGGGGTCGGGTCGCCGCACCCGTAGTCGCGCTCGATCACCTCGTCGGGGACCGCGGCGAGATACCTCGGGTCGTATTTCACCGGGCAACACAGGGCGGCTTCGACCGCCCTCGCCCCGGCCCCGTACCGCTCGCGAACCGCGTCCTCGACGAATCCCCCTTGAGCCGTTGGCGACTGAGCGTTGCTCATTGTTTACCTCCGATTTGTGCCCGGTCCGGCCGGCGCCGGGGCGCGAGGAGGGAGCCGACCACCCCGCTCGCGAAGACGAGCGGGATCCCGTACACCGCCCAGTACCACATGTAACCGCCGGCCTCCCCGAAGTAGAGATAGCACCCCGCGCCCCAACCGACCCCGACGGTGATGCTCACCCAGGCGCCCGTGGTGTTCGCGCGCGGCCAGTAGAACCCGGCGAGGAGGGCGAACGAGAGGGCGGCGATCGGGACGTTGGCCAGGATCAGCCGGTTGAGGATGTCGTCCACCAGGAGGTTCGCCCCGAGCCAGCTCAGGACCGCGGCGGCGGCGGTCGCGCCCCGCTGCCGGCCGACCCCCGCCAGCCCCACGGGAGCGAAGTCGGCCACGG
>JAYUBA010000348.1:0-2156 GCA_043741075.1 Frigoriglobus sp. | reverse complement strand
GAGAGGGAAGCAGCCGGCAACGGACCGGAGCGAGTACAACCGCCACCCTCTCCCACAAGGGGAGAAGGCCAGATGGAGTTGTTCCGTCGCTATTGGTGGGTCATTCGCCATTAATCATTCACAACTCTCGCCGCGTCCCGTATCCTCTACAACGATCCACCCGGCACCACCGAGGCACCCCATGAGCGAATTCACCGCGCTCGACGTTACGGCCATTAACACCATCCGCACGCTCGCAATGGACGCGGTGCAGAAGGCCAACTCCGGACACCCCGGCGCGCCGATGGGCTTGGCCCCGGTCGCGTATACGCTGTGGAACAAGTTCCTCAACTACGACCCGGCCGACCCGATGTGGCCGAACCGCGACCGGTTCGTCCTCTCCAACGGCCACGCGTCCATGCTCGTCTACGCGCTCATCCACCTCGCGCAGATCAAGAACGTCGATCACGACGGCAAGGTGCTCGACGAGCCGTCGCTGCCGATGGACCAACTGAAGCGGTTCCGCCAGCTCAACAGCAAGACGCCCGGCCACCCGGAGAACGAGGACACGGCCGGCGTGGAGACCACCACCGGGCCGCTCGGGCAGGGCGTCGGCAACGCGGTCGGCATGGCCGTCGCGCAGAAGTGGCGCGCCGGGTTCTACGGCCGCCCCGGCTTCGAGGCGCTCTTCGACCACCGCGTCTACGCCATCTGCGGCGACGGGTGCATGATGGAGGGCGTCGCCAGCGAGGCCGCGTCGCTCGCCGGGCACCTCAAGCTCAACAACCTCACACTCATCTACGACGACAACGGCATCACCATCGACGGGCACACGTACCTCGCGTTCAGCGAGGACGTGCCGGCCCGGTTCGCGGCCTACGGCTGGAACGTCCTCCGCGTCACCGACGGCAACGACCTCGACGGCATGGCGAAGGCGATCGAAGCCTCGAAGTCGGCCGACCGGCCGACGTTCATCGCGCTGAAGACCGTTATCGGGTTCGGCTCGCCGAACAAGGCCGACACGCACGGCGCGCACGGCGAACCGCTCGGCGCCGACGAGATCAAGCTCACCAAGAAGAGCTACGGCTGGCCGGAGGACTCCTCGTTCCTCGTGCCGGACGGCGTGTACGACCGGTTTAAGGACGGCATCGGGAAGCGCGGCGCCGCGGCCCACGCCGCGTGGACGAAGCTGTTCGCCCAGTACAAGTCGAAGTTCCCCAAGGAGGCCGCGGAACTGGAGACGATGGAGAAACGCGACCTGCCCGCCGGCTGGGACAAGGACATCCCGGTGTTCCCGACCGACGCGAAGGGCATCGCCACCCGCGACAGTTCCGGCACCGTGCTGAACGCAATCGCCAAGAACGTGCCGTGGATCGTCGGCGGCTCGGCCGACCTGAACCCGTCCACGAAGACGTTCATGAAGTTCCCCGAAGCGGGCGTGTTCACGTCGAAGACGCCGGCCGGGCGGAACATCCACTTCGGCGTCCGCGAGCACGGCATGGGCTCCGTGATGAACGGCATGGCGCTGTCGAAGCTCCGCTCTTACGGCTCCGGGTTCCTCATCTTCTCCGACTACGGCCGCCCGCCGATCCGGCTCGCCGCGATCATGAGCCTGCCGGTGCTGTACGTGTTCACGCACGACTCCATCGGCGTCGGCGAGGACGGCCCGACGCACCAGCCGATCGAGCAGATCATGTCGCTGCGCATGATTCCCGGCCTGATCCTGATCCGGCCGGGCGACGCGAACGAGGTGGCCGAGGCGTACAAGTACGCGCTCCAGGAGAAGCACCACCCCGTGGTGATGGCGATGACGCGTCAGGCGCTGCCGACGCTCGACCGCACGAAGTACGCGCCGGCTTCAGGCTTGGCGAAGGGCGGGTACGCGCTCAACAGCGTGCCGAACCCGGACCTGCTCATCATCGGCACCGGCAGCGAGGTGTCGCTGTGCCTGGAGGCCGGGGACAAACTCGCGGCGGACGGCATCAAGGCGCGGGTGGTGAGCCTGCCGTCGTGGGAGCTGTTCGAGAAGCAGGACAAGAGCTACCGCGACTCGGTCATCCCGCCGGCGGTGACGGCCCGCGTGTGCGTCGAGATGGGCGGGGCGTTCGGGTGGGAGCGGTACGCGGGCCTCACCGGCGCGATCGTCGGGATGCGGTCGTTCGGCGCGTCGGCCCCGC
>JAYUBA010000347.1:0-2161 GCA_043741075.1 Frigoriglobus sp. | reverse complement strand
CGAGTTCGCGGGCGTCGTTCGTTTGGAACACCAAACACATCCCTCGGTGGCGTTCCCCGGCCGCGTCCGCTATGGTGAAGCGGACGCCCCCGAGGAGTTCGAGATGAGTACCGCGCCGCCGCCCGCCCCCGTCCACGCCGAACCCGTCCGCATGATCGAGAGCACGCCCGGCCGGCTCGGCGGGTGGTCGGTGAACTCCGCCGTCGCCCGCGTCGGCCCGCCCTGGAAGCGGCGCCTGTCGCGCGCCGCGCTCCTGGTCGCCAAGGTCCGCCACTTCGAGAAGCAGTACCTCGACCTGCCGGACGAGAGGCTCACCGAACTGAGCATGCAGTTGCGCGGCAAGGCCCGCGGCAAGTGGAGCCTGGACGCCCTGCTACCGGAGGCGTTCGGGCTGGTGGCGGTCGCGATCCGGCGGGCGCTGGGCATCCGCCCGTTCGACGTGCAACTCGCGGCCGGCGCGGTGATGCACTTCGGCGGATTAGTCGAACTCGCGACCGGCGAAGGCAAGACCGTCAGCGCGGCGTCGCCCGCGTACCTCAACGCGCTCTCCGGCAAGGGCGTCCACGTCACCACCGTCAACGACTACCTCGCCAAGCGCGACGCCGAGTGGATCGGGCCGGTGTACAAGCAACTCGGCATGTCGGTCGGCGTGCTCCAGCAGAAGATGGACGAGGGCGACAAGATCGCGGCGTACAAGTCGGACGTGACCTACGGCACCGCGGCCGAGTTCGGGTTCGACTTCCTCCGGGACCGCCTGAAGGTGCGCGGCGGGCAGGCCCAGGCGGCCCCGTTCTGGGCCGCGTGGACCGGCGGCGGGGGCCGCCTGGACCCGCGCGTCCAGCGCCCCCTGCACTACGCCATCGTGGACGAGGCCGACAGCATCTTCATCGACGAGGCGAAGACCCCGCTCATCATCGCCAACCCCACCCGCCCCGCCGAGCCGGAGGAGCAGGTGGTGTTCAAGTGGGCCGACGACCTCGCCCGCGCGATGACGCGCGACGAGCACTTCATGATGAACGCGAAGAAGGACAAGGCCGAACTGACCGACGCGGGCAAGCACCTCGTCCGCTACTCCAACCCGCCGACGGGCAAGCACGCGAAGGCGATGGACAAGCTGCTCGAGGCGGTCGAGCGCGCCCTGCACGCGCGCTACCGGTTCGCCCGCGACCAGCACTACATGGTCAACGGCGAGGGCAAGATCGTCATCATCGACGAGGGCACCGGGCGGCCCATGCCGGACCGGCACTGGCGGGACGGGCTGCACCAGGCCGTCGAGGCGAAGGAGAGCGTGGCGATCAACATGCCCAGTTCGCACGCCGCGCAGATCACGTTCCAGAACTTCTACCGGCTGTACGACAAGCTCGCGGGCATGTCCGGCACGCTCATGCCGAACTTCTGGGAGCTGCGCAAGGTGTACCGGCGGTGGACGAGCCGCGTGCCGACGAACAAGCCGTCGAGGCGCGACGTGATGCCGGACGCGGTGTTCCCGACCGAGGCCGCGAAGTTCGACGCGGTGGTGGCGACCACGACGCAGATGCTCGGCTCCGGCCGCCCGGTGCTGATCGGCACGCGCACGGTGGAGGCGTCCAAGAAGGTCAGCTCCCGGCTCACCGCGCTGGGCGTGAAGCACCAGGTGCTGAACGCCGAGCAGAACGAGGGCGAGGCCGAGATCATCGCGCAAGCCGGGCAGCCGGGCACGGTCACCGTCGCGACGAACATGGCGGGGCGCGGCACCGACATCAAGCTCGGGCCGGGCGTGGCGGCGGCCGGCGGGTTGCACCTGATCGGCACCGAGCGGCACGAGGCGGAGCGGATCGACCGCCAGTTGATCGGCCGCGCCGGCCGGCAGGGCGACCCCGGCAGCGCGCAGTTCATGCTGTCGCTCGAAGACCAGTTGCTCGAAGGGTTGGGCGTGGCGAAGATGCGCGAGTTGGACGCGCTGGGCAAGGCCGGTGGCACCCGCGACTGGAGCGCGTTCGCCCCGCTGTTCCGCGTCGCGCAGCGGCGGATCGAGAGGCGGCATTACCGGCAGCGGCTCGACCTGATGAACTACGACAAGCAGCGGCAGGAGATGCTCCAGGACCTGGGCGCCGACCCGTATGTGGATTGAGGGGCGTCTTTGACCTCCCCTCTTGAGGGGGAGGTCGGCGGCGCCTCGCCG
>JAYUBA010000346.1:0-2161 GCA_043741075.1 Frigoriglobus sp. | reverse complement strand
CCATCGTGCCGTGCGTGGACGAGAAGCCCCAGGTCCAAGCCCTCGAACGAACCCAACCCGTTCGTGTGGACCGCCGACGCCGACTCCATACTCGAACGACTCAAGAGGGTTTGTGAACGGACTTCTGACTCAGGACACTAGATATGTTCGGCGACACCTCACGCGACCGCGGCCAGAACGACACCGCGGCACGACCCGAACCCAATCCGCACGAAGCCGTCGCGGGCGCAATAGCCCGTCAGGATCACCTCGTCGCCGTCTTCGAGGAACGCGCGCGTCGCGCCGTTCGGCAACTGAATCGGTTCGGCCCCCTTCGAGGTCAGTTCGAGCAGGCAGCCGCGGTTCTCCTTCTCCGGACCGGAGACGGTGCCGCTGGCGATCAGGTCGCCGGGCCGGATCGCGCACCCGTTGGACGCGTGGTGCGCGACCATCTGCCCCGGCGTCCAGTACATCTCGCGGAACGAGGCGCGACTCAGTCGCACCGGTTCGTTCATCCCCGTGGCGCGGAAATACACCTCCACCACGATGTCGAAGGCACCGGCACCCGGCTCTTGCAGGTACGGCAGGACGGGCACGTCGTGCGGTGTCGCGGCGCAGCGGAACGGCGCGAGCGCTTCGGCCGTGACGACCCACGGCGAAACCGACGTGGCGAAGTTCTTCGCGAGGAACGGCCCAAGCGGCTGGTACTCCCACCGCTGAACGTCGCGCGCCGACCAGTCGTTCACGAGGCACGCGCCGGCGATGTGCCGGCCCGCTTCGCCCACCGGGATCGGCTCGCCAAGCCGGTTGCCCGGCCCCAGCAGGAAGCCGACTTCCATCTCGTAATCGAGTTCGCGCGTCGGCCCGAACGTCCCCTCCGCGAGCTGCCCGTTCGGCCGGCGCACCGGGGTTCCGCTCACGATCAGCGACGACGAGCGGCCGTGGTACGCGATCGGGACGTGCTTGTAGTTCGGCAGCAGCGGGTTGTCCGGGCGGAACAGTTTGCCGACGTTCGTGGCGTGATGAATTGAGGCGTAGAAGTCGGTGTAATCGCCCACCGCCGCGGGGAGGAGCATCGCGCATTCGGACCGCGCGAAGAGGGGGCGCGTCGGCGCACCGGCTTCGAGTGCCTTGGCCCATTCGCGACGCAGGTCCGCGCGTTGCGCCGCGGGCAGTGCGCAGTACGCGTTGAGGGTGTCGCCCGCGAGCCACGCGCCGGCGTCCATGATCGCGTCGCCGACGGCGACGCCTATGCGTGGCCTCGATTGGTTCGGCGGAACGAACACCCCGACCGGCAGGTTCTGAATCGGGAAATCGCAGTCGGGGCGGTTCGCGGATTCGACCCAACTGCGCCGGGCGGGGTCGTGCGTGTCGTCGATCATAGTAGGCCCAGCGCCTCCAGGTCGCGCACGGGTTCGTCGAACGAACAGGTGCCGAACGCGTGGGCGAAGTGCGTGCGCGCGTCGCGCACCTGCCCCGCATCGA
This sequence comes from Frigoriglobus sp., assembly GCA_043741075.1. Lineage (GTDB taxonomy): Bacteria > Planctomycetota > Planctomycetia > Gemmatales > Gemmataceae > Gemmata. Next base: position 697 of record JAYUBA010000346.1, on the reverse strand, counting down.
GTGAACGGTCCCGCCAATGTGCGCGGTCGTCGAAGCGGAACGCGGTCGGGTCCGTTTCGGCCAGGACCGGTTCGATGTCGCGCTCGCCGTGCCACGCGAACGCCGCCGCGAGGAACACGTTCAGGAACCCGTGCATCACGGCCCGCGGGGCGTCGGGTTCGTAGGCGAGCGGGTGTTCGGCGCGAACGGGGTGGTGCAGGCCCGCGGTCGCCTTGAACGCGAGCCGGAGGTCGGCACAGGCGCGGATAAATGCCGCGACCGCCGCGACGGACGGGATCGCGTCCGGCGTCACGCCGCCGGTGCGCAACTTCGCGAAGCAACCGGATTGCTTCACGTCATCGAGTTCCGCGATCGGAACCTCCGCGTACACCGGTCGCGCGGCGCGGACGACGCGCTTCGCCTCGATCACCGCCGCGCGCGGCGTGTCCACGTCACTCAGTACGGCAAGCGCGCCGTCGAACTCCGCCGGCACGCGGTCGAGATCGGCCGCGCTCACGACGAGCCACCGCAGCATCCACGCGCGTCCGCCGGCGCGGTAGGTGGCGAAGTTGGCGACCGCCGCCCCGCACGGGAGCGCGGCCGGCGGGAACGCGCCCGCGTAGTCGATGAGCCGCTCCAGGAGCGCGACGAGTGCCGGGGCCACGGGTTTGGTCATGCCGGCGTTCCCTCCGGGGTATTCGGGGCGAAATGCAGCGGG
>JAYUBA010000345.1:0-7252 GCA_043741075.1 Frigoriglobus sp. | reverse complement strand
ACCTCATCACCCCCTCAAGGGGGGAGGTCAAAGCCAAACAGAAGGAGGGAGGTCAAAGTCAAGCGGATGGTGACTGCTCACCGCGCTCCCGCCTCACTCGTACTGGAGCGCGTCCGGGATGCGGGTCTGGATCGCCCGCCACGCGGGGACCAGACCGGCCAGCGTCGCCAGGGTGATCGACGCGGCCCCGATCCCCAGCGTCGCCTTCCACGGGATCAGCATGTCCAGGTCGAACCCGGACTCGTCCACGAACATCACCTTCAGGACGAACCACTCCATCGGCAGGCCGATCAGGATGCCGAGCACGGTGCCGAACACCCCCATCAGGAACGCCTCCGCCAGCACCGACCGCAGCACCTGACCCGGCGTCGCGCCCACCGCGAGCAGCAGGCCCAACTCGCGCTTCCGCTGCAACACCGAGATGAGCAAGGCCGTCACCACGCCCAGCGCCGCGACCACCCCGACCAACAACTGCTGCATGTACGCGAGAACGTAAATGCGGTTGATGAGTTCGGAGAGGAACTTGCGGAGCGAGTCGCGGTCGGTGAGGAACAGCCCCTTGTCGGCCGTGTACTTCTCCAGCGCCGGGTCGGCGGTCGCGCGGTCGGTCTTCAAGAAGACGTGGCAGATGTCGATGAGGTCGTCGTTGAACAGCCGCGCGTACCGGGCGCGGTCCATGAAGATCGTCCCGCGGCTCCACGAGTAGTCGCGCACCGCGCCGACGATCCGCAGGTTCACCGGCCCGCCCGGACCGGGGATGACGATCGTGTCGCCGACCCGCACCCCGTGCCGGGCGACGAAGTTCTCGCTCACCAGGATGTCGTCGGTGCCGGGCAGGGCGAGGAACTTCTCCAGGTCCGGGATGCCGTGCGGCATCCGGGCGCGGGTGGCGCGGGCGTACTCGGCGGCGTCCAGCGCGACGAGGTACACGACGGTGTTGTTGTACTCCGGGCGCGTGTACCGGATGCTCATCACCCCATCGACCCCCGGCAGCGCCCGCAGGTCGCGCGCGACGGAGGTCGCCATCGGGCTGTTCGAACTGTTCGCGGCCGTCATGTTCCCGCTGAAGACGAAGTGGTCGGCCTGCACCACCTGCGAGATCCACGCGACCACCGGTTCCTCGTTGCTGCGGCCGACGCCGGCCGTTTGGAACATGAGCGCGACGCCGGCCCCCAGCGCGCCGATGACGACGCCGGTGCGGCCCGGCGCGCGGGACAGGTTGTCGAACGCCAGCCGTAGCGCGAACGGGCACGTCGCCCGCACCAGCGGGCGGAGCGGCGCCACCATGATGCCCACCAGGATCGGCGCGGCGAGGAGCAGGCCGACGAGGACGGTCATCATGCCGCCGACGGAGCCGACGCGGGCGGGCAGTTCGTGGCGGAGCAAGATCATCGCGAACCCGGCGGCGACCAGGCCCGCGCACGCGCACCAGTGGATCAACCGCCACACGCCCTTCGCGCCGCCGACCGAGCGGCGCACCGCGTGCGCCGGGTCGTCGTTCGCGGCCTGGATCGCCGGCACGAGCGCCGCGAACACCGCCGTCGCCACCCCGACCAGCACCGCGAGCGCCGCGTTCACCCACGAGAGGCGCGTGGGGTTCACCTCCGGGTTCAGGAAGATCGACTCCAGTTCGGCACGGAACTGACTGAGCGTGACTTCGGCCAGGAGGATGCCGAGCGGCACGCCCAGCACCGCGCCAATGAGGCCGAGGAACGCGGCGGCGGCGGAGAACAGGACGACGATCTGGAACCGCGTGGCGCCGATCGAGCGCAAAACGCCGATGTCCGTGCGGCGCTCGGCGACGGTCACGGCCATCGCGTTGTACACCAGGAACAGGCCGACGATCATCGCGCCGGCGGAACACATCAGGACGCCGATTTGCAGGCCGGAGACGACCTCCTGCGTGCTGCGGCGCTGCGCGTCCGGGGTGCGCACCTCGGCCCGGCGGTTCACCACCTGCGCCGCCGCCGCCGTCACCGCCTCGCGGTCCGCGCCCGGTTCGAGGAACAGGTCGATGCGGTTGACCTTCGGCGGGGCGAACGCCTCCGCCGCGATCTCGCCCAGCCCGCCGCCGACGGCGACCAGCGGCGGCAGCGGGCGGACCGTCTGGATCGCCTGCCCGACGCTCATGCCGATGAAGTTCTTGCCCAGCGGCGCGACCGGCGAATCCCGGTCGAACTCGACCACGCCGACCGGCAGACACTCGATGTCGCGCGAGGCGTAGCGGACGACGAACGGCTTGTTCCCACCGGTGCGGCGCAGCCACTCGTCGTAGATCGGCTTGGACACCATCACGAGGCGGCCCGGTATGCGGTCCCACAGTTGCCCGGCCTTCTTGAAGTCGCCCTCCTGTACGGCGGCCCACACCGGGAGCAGTTGGAGCTTCGGCGCGGTGGCGAGCACCTCCACCTTCGCCTTGAGCGGGTTGTCGGCCGTCAGAAGTTGAGTCGAGACTTCCGCGCCGACGAGCACCGCGACGCGGCCGTCCAGGTCGGGGAGCGAGACGCGCTCGAAGACGAGCGGCTGGACCGATTTGACGCCGGGGATGTGCGCGGCGCGCAGGTCGTCGGTGACTTCGCGGCGGACGCCGGCCTCGCCGTTGGTGACGTACAGTTCGGCGCTCGCGCCGGGGGTGGTGGTGTCCTGAGCGGCGACCTCGATGCACTGGTTGAGGATGCGCGCGGAGACGAGCGTGGCGACACCCAGCGCGATGCTCGCGACGATGAGCGCGCCGCGGTCCCACCGCTGCAGCAGGTACCGGAGGGCCAGCAGGCGGTACACCGACATCACCCCTCCTTCGTATGTCGCGGGTAACGCGACCCAATGGTACTGAGTGCGTTTCTGTGGCCGGCCTCTGTGAGGCCGATACCCCAGGAATCGTGTCGGTCCGGGGTCACAGACCCCGGCTACAGACGACCGGGTCGGGGCCATTGGAGGACGCGCCCGCCCTCACCCTTCGGCCCGCCAACGGGCGCGGATGATCCGGAACCCGTAGATGAGCATCAGCCCGCAGTACGCGAAGACGATCAGCGCGCCCTCGCCGGTGTTCGGGAACCGCTTGGCCACGGTGTACCCCACCGCCACCGCGAGGGTCGCCGCCGCCCCGAACACGAGCAGGACGATCTCCACCCCGCCGATGAGGGGCTTATACTTCGGGCGGGCGTCCTCGCGGGCGCGGCGCTTGGCGTGGTAGACGGCCGCGGCCAGCTTCCGCGACTTCTCCTTCTCGTCCAGGTCGCTGGTCGCGCGGCCGACGTTGTAAGTGTCCTCTTTCTTCGGGTCGTACTTCTTGACCTTCTTCACGAGCTTCGGCGGGACGAACGCCTCGTCGCACTCCGGGCACGTCACCGCGGTGCCGACATCGGCGTCCTTCGGGTACGTCACGTCGCTCCGGCACGCGGGGCAGGGGGCTGTGGGCATGGCGAAATAGTGGTTAGTGGTCACTGGCAGTGAAGACAGAAGAGCCACAGATTACGCAGAAGACCGCAGATCAAGACAAAAAACATGTATTGAATTCACTCTCTTCCGCCTCTGAATCAGCGTTCTTCTGCGTAATCTGTGGCTCTTCTGTCTTCTCCGACCACTGCCCACTGCCCACTGCTCACCGCCCACTCACCACGGCTTCGTCGGACTCGATCACGCCGTCGCGGATGCGCACGAGGCGGGTGCCGTAGGACGCGCCGGTCGGGTCGTGCGTGACCATGATGACGGCGCGCTTGCCGGCTTCGGGGAGCTTCGAGAGCAGGGTGAGGATTTCGCGACTGGTGCTGGTGTCGAGGTTGCCGGTCGGCTCGTCGCACAGCACCGCCTCCGGGTCGGCGACGATCGCCCGCGCCACCGCGACCCGCTGCATCTCGCCGCCGGACATTTCGTCCGGGAAGTGGTCGGCGCGGTGCCCCATGTTCACGCGCTCCAGGCACTCCGCGGCGCGGGCCAGTGCGGTGCGCCGGCCGGTGCCGCCGAGCAGGAGCGGTAGCGCGACGTTCTCGGCCCCGGTGAGGGTGGGGAGTAAGTTGAACGCCTGGAAGACGAACCCGATGCGGTCGCGGCGGAGCAGCGACCGCTGCCGGTCGGACATCGTTTGCAGGTCTTGGCCGTGGAAGACGGCCCGTCCGCCGCTGGGAGTGTCGAGGGCACCCATGAGGTGCATGAGTGTGGACTTACCCGACCCGGACGGCCCCATGATGGTGACGAACTCGCCGGTTTCGACGCGGAGCGTGACGCCGCGGACGGCGTTCACGGTGCGCCGGCCCTGGGTGTAGGTCTTCACGGCGTCGAGGAGTTCGATCATTGTGTTTCTGTGCGTGGTGGGTCGTTCGAGTTCGCCGTGTCTTCTTCGGCTTCCCAGTCGAGGATCATCGCCCAGGCTTCGTCACCCAATTGCCTCCAAAACTCGAACTCCACGCGCTCTTCAGGGGTGAATTCAAGCGGCGGGGGCTGCGGTTCATGTGGTTGTTCGCCGCACATGTTGTTCACCGCGACTGGTCGCATGAAGCGAATATTCGGGCATTCCAGTTGGGAAGCGACGACCCCTCACCCGCGGCGAGGCGCCGCGACCTCTCCCCGCAAAGCCGGGGCGAGGTGGGCACCGCACCTGTTCGTGAAGCAAAGCGCGCCGAGCCATCCCAGGGAGCAGCGGTGGCTTCACCTCGCCCCGGCTTTGCGGGGAGAGGTCGCGGCGCCTCGCCGCGGGTGAGGGGGCTTCGGCCTTTGACGCCTCCGCGGTTCGACTTCTTGACTGTACCCCCAACTCACGTCGTGAGTTTCCGGTACTTGATGCGGTGCGGGGTGTCCGCCGCCGGGCCGAGGCGCGCCCGCTTCTGCTCTTCATACACCCCGAAGTTGCCCTCGCACCAGACCACCTTGCTGTCCCCCTCGAACGCCAGGATGTGCGTCGCGATCCGGTCCAGGAACCAGCGGTCGTGCGAGATCACCACCGCGCACCCGCCGAAGTTCATCAGCGCCTCCTCCAGCGCCCGCAGCGTGTCCACGTCCAGGTCGTTGGTCGGCTCATCCAGTAACAGCAGGTTGCCGCCGCTGCGCAACAGCTTCGCCAGGTGAATCCGGTTCCGCTCGCCGCCGGACGACGTGCCCACCAGCTTCTGCTGGTCCGGCCCCTTGAAGTTGAACCGGGCGCAGTACCCGCGGCTCGCCACCCGGTTCTTCCCCAGCATGATGTAATCCGTGCCGCCGGTGATCTCCTCGAAGATCGTGTTGTTGGGGTTGAGCGCGTCGCGGTTCTGATCGACGTGCGCCGGCTTCACCGTGGTGCCCACGGTGAGCTTCCCGCCGTCCGGCGTTTCCAGCCCGACGATCATCTTGAACAGCGTCGTCTTGCCGGCACCGTTCGGCCCGATCACGCCGACGATCCCGCCCTTCGGCAGGTCGAACGTCAGGTCGTCGTACAGCAGGATGTCGCCGTACCCCTTCTTCACGCCTTCGGCGCGAACCACCAAGTCGCCGAGCGGCGGGCCGGGCGGGATCTGGATCAGCAGTTCCTTCTCGTCGTCCTCGATCACCTGCTCCTGGAGCTTGTCGATGGCCGCGAGCCGGGCCTTGCTCTTGGTCATGCGGGCGCGGGGCGAACTGCGCGCCCACTCCAGCTCGCGGTCGAGTTGCTTCTTCTTGGCCGATTCCTGCTTCTCCTCGACGGCCATGCGCTTCTGCTTCTGCTCCATCCACCCCGAGTAGTTGCCGGAGAACGGGTACCCGCGGCTCGCGTGCAGTTCCAGAATCCACTTGGCGACGTTGTCGAGGAAGTACCGGTCGTGGGTGACCGCGACGACCGCGCCGGGGTACGCGGCGAGGTGGTGCTCGAGCCACTCGACGCTCTCGGCGTCGAGGTGGTTGGTCGGCTCGTCGAGGATCAACAGGTCGGTCCGCTGGAGGAGCGTCTTGCACAGGGCGACGCGGCGCCGCTCGCCGCCGGACAGCCGCTCGACGGGCGCGTCGGAGGGGGGCAGGCGCATCGCGTCCATCGCCATCTCGAGCGTGCGGTCGAGTTCGTAGGCGTTGGTCGAATCGATCTGCGCCTGGACGCGCTCCATTTCGTTCGACAGCTTCTCGAACCGCTTCTCGTCGGCGGTCCCCATCTCGTCGCCGATCTCCTCCTGCCGCCGCAGGAGCGCGCGGATGTGGGCGACGGCCTCCTCGACGTTCTCGATGACCGTCTTGCCGGGAGTGAGGTGCGGCTCTTGTGGAACGTACCCGATGGTGGCGCCGGGGTGCGCCCACGCCTCGCCCATGAACTCCTTATCCACGCCCGCCATGATCTTGAGCAGGGTGGACTTCCCGGACCCGTTCGACCCGATGACGCCGATCTTGGCACCGGGGTAGAAGTTCAGGTTGATGTCCTTGAGGATCTCCCGCTTCCCGTAGTGCTTGGTCAGGTTGCGGATGTTGTAGACGTAGTGGTCGCTCATGAACTCCTCGTGGTGGTCCGGCCGTTCTGGTTCAGGAATCTTATCGGGAAGTGCGCGCCGCGGGGCGGGCAAGTCGGTCTTCATTCCGCATTCCGCGTTCCGCGTTCCGAATTCGACGTGATGCGGTAGATGGTGCCCTTGGTGCGCTCGCCGCCGGGTTCGCCGGCGCGGGCGAAGTCGGCGGTCACGTCGTAGCCCACTTCTTGAAGCTTCCACCGGAACAGGCGGGCCGGGTGGCGGTCCGGGTCGGCGATGAGGCACACGCCGCCGGGCGCCAGCACCGCTTCGAGCAGGCGCACGAGCGCGTCCACCATCCGCTCCTCGTACATCAGGTCGGAGCCGATCACCACCGGGTACTTCACGTCGTCCGGCGGGCAGCGGAAGTCGAGCAACCGGGTGCGGAAGCCGTCCGGGTAGCCGTTGACGCGGGCGTTGGCGGCGGCGTAGACGAGGGCCGTCTCGTCCACGTCGGAGAAGGTGACGCGCAGCCCGCGGGCGAGGCACGCGACCCCGGCCAGCCCCAGCCCGCACCCGACTTCGAGCACCTGCACCGGCTGCGGGTAGCTCTCCCACGGCTCGCGCAGTACGGCCTTCGCGAGCATCCGCGCCGACGGCCAGAGTGTCGGCCAGAACGGCACGTACTGGTCGGCGACGTAGGCGGACCGGCACCACGGGTGATCGAGGAGCCGGTCGGAGTCGGCCGGGCGGTCGATGCGGAACGTGTAGTCGCCGACGAACACCGTCTCGCGGACGGTTTCGGCGACGACCTCCGGCGGGGTGCAGTGGAAGCGCGGCGGCATGGGGAGCAGTGGTCAGTGGTCCGTGGTCCG
>JAYUBA010000344.1:0-2163 GCA_043741075.1 Frigoriglobus sp. | reverse complement strand
AGTGGCTCGCTGAGCGCCCGCCGGAGTACCTGTGGACATTCGGCTCTCGACTCCCGAAGGGTGTGCGGTACATGCCAGATCGAGACGCCATCGACCTCGTAATCGCCGTCCTCCGGCTTCAGGACAGGGAGTACCCCTGACGCTCGGACTGGCCCCTGTGAGAACAGGGGCTTTTCCGCGTAACGACAGATATCGCTTTCTGCGGGTGTCGCGATAGCCGCGATCCGTTTCACCCCGTCAGGAGCAACGAGCTGGCAACACGCGCGACCCCACCCGCGGGCGGTCCTCTCCGGTGCGCGTCCCGTTCGCCGGGCGTATGCTCCGCGCATGACCGACAACCCACCCCACACCACCGGCGAGAACCTGGAACAACTCCTCCATCGCGTGATCTTTAAAGATCCGGCGACCCATCGACTCCGCGACGAGTGGGAGGAAGCGAAGGTGACCGAGCAGGCGGTCTACGACCGCGTGTGCCGCGAGGAGTACGAGCGCCGACTCGAGTACCATCAGATTTGTCAGACACCTGATCCGGAAGGGGCGGCGCGGCGCGAGACGCACCTCTGCACGATCCTGTTCCAGGAGGAGTTGGAGGGGAGGCTGGCAGTCTTATGGACTGACATCCTGCGACGGGTCCGGGGCGTGCTGGCGGCCGCGTCCGACGGGACTCCGGGCACCGGCAGTGGAGACAGCCCCGGCACGTGACCGGGTCGCAGTTGCGGTTCAGCGGCAAGATTCCGCGACGGCGGCAGCAGTGGCACGTAAGGCACCTCCCCTGCCCCAGCAGAGCGCACCGCGTCCGGGCGGGCCAGCGCGGTAGGCAGGTGGAAGGGGTGCAGTTTGACCCGACTACTCTGCGATTTCAGTCACACTGTCGCCAACCTCTACCACCACCGAACGCCAACGTGTTCCGTTTCGGGTCAGCCGTGCGGCGCGACCAACCCCGCCTGCACGGCTTTGGACGCTTCCCCCAGCCCCTTCGCCATCAACTCCAGCGCGGCTTTCCGGACTGCCCCTCCCGCGGCGTCCCGCGGTTCGGCGCCCCGAACGAGTTCCCCGACGCCGAACCCGCGGGCCACGTCCGTCAGCCCGTCGGCGATCTGGGCGAAGAGCGGCGTGCGAGGCGGGATGCGGATGATGTGCCCGTTCGGCAGAATGACCACGCCGCCGCCGTCGTTGGTCACCCCGAACAGGATCTGGACGTGCGCGACCAGGTGGTCGAACGAGAAACCGCCCCCGGTGTTCCCGGTCCGGTAGTAGAGGTCCACCTCGCCGTCGGTCGCGCCGTCCGTCACCACCACCGCATGCTGGCCGCAGTCGGTCACCTTGTTCACTGGGGTCCACGCGACGGCCGGAGACGCATCCCCGGTCCGCAGCTCGATCGCCCGGAGGTCGGTCCGCTGGCCGCCGGGGTAATCCGAACACTGCTGTACGCCGTAGGCTTCCAGCGTCTCGTTGCACCACACCAGTTCGGCGACGTTCTGAACCGGGAGGAGCGTGTTGGCCACTCCGTCGAACTCGGATGTGTAACTGAACATTCCGGCGGCCCGGCCGGTGAGTTTCATCACCCCGATCAGGTTGTCGCCGGGGTTCACCGGAATGAGGTTGGTGTGGAACGCCTGTCCGTTGCCCTGGACATACCAGCTGGCGATCGACCAGGAGGGCCCGCCGCCGGCCGCGGATTTTCCCCACTGGAGGACCGGCTGGAGGATCGCGTCCGACGGGTTTGTCGGGTCTATCCCGTTGAAGAGGAAGATGGTCTGGCCCGAATCGGTGGCCGGGGCCGGAGGCACCCGCCAGGTGGTGCGGAACGAGGAGACCGGGGCGCCGGTCGTGTTCTTCCAGAAGGCGTATGCGATCCACCCCGTGCCCAGTCCCGGCACGTCGCCCGGGTGAAGGTCCGGGAGCGCGACCTCGGTGGTGGCCTTCGTCGCCAGGTTCATCAGCCGCACCCGGCCGGCCGCGGCGACATCCAGGGCGTGGCCCGGTGCCACCCGATGAACGAGAGACGGATGGCGAAAACCGCCGGGCGTGAGAACGAGGTTTGCGGGCACGGGCAAGCTCCTGGGAGGGGGTTGGGCGGTTAAGGTCGCGGCCGGTCCGACGGACGGACATCCGCTGGGACGGACGGCTTCGCCCGGTCGGACCGACGAGACGAGACGCCGC
>JAYUBA010000343.1:0-2165 GCA_043741075.1 Frigoriglobus sp. | reverse complement strand
GAAGAGCACGCGGGCCGCGTGCGCTACGTGGCCGCGAACCCGCCCGGAGTGCCGTTCGTGGACATCCGCTTCGCCGTGGGCCTCATCCAGATCGCGGTCGGCGCGCTGACGGCGCTGATGGGCGGGTTCGCGATCTTCGACCCCAACAGGAACATGCCCATCGGCTTCCGACTTGGGTGCGGAAGCATGGGCGTCGTCGGCGTGCTGCTCGCGCTGTTCGGCCTGCGCTTGCGGAACCGGGCCGTGGCCGAATCGCCGACGCTGAAGGACGAACTCGAAGGGACCACCGCGCCCAGCCTCCCCGTCGTCGCGAAGCCGAGCTTCCTGCGTCACAAGCCGTCGCTCCTGCCCCCGCCCGAGTTCGGCCCGCCACCGCAGCCCCGGCTGGTGCGGCCCGGCGTGATGCTTTTCTACTGGCTGATACTCGTCTCGTTCGTGGTGTTGGTGGGCGGGTTGGTGGTCGGCACGCTCGACCTCTTCGATGGCAGGCAGCAGGTCGGGATCGTTCTTACCGTGGGGATGGTGCTGCTGATCCTGCTCTTTCCACTGTACTGGGTGCGTCGGAGCCGCCGCGGCGGGCGTCAGTCCCCGCGGCCGATGCCGTAGTAGGCGAACCCGAGGTCGCGGATCGCCCGCTCGTGCGCGGCGAACAGGTTCCGCCCGTCGAAGATGACCGCACCCTTCAGCCGCCGCTTCACGGCGGCGAAGTCCGGGTCGCGGAACTCCGGCCACTCGGTCACCAGTACCAGCGCGTCCGCGCCGTCGAGCGCCGCGAGCGGGCCGTCCGCGTAGGCGATCGCGTTCCCGTACTTCTCGCGCACGTTCTTGACCGCTTCCGGGTCGAACGCCCGCACCTTCGCCCCGGCGGTGAGCAGCCCGTCGATCAGCGTGAGCGCCGGGGCTTCGCGGATGTCGTCGGTCTTCGGCTTGAACGCCAGCCCCCACAGCGCGACCGTCTTGCCGGCCAGCTTCCCCCCGAAGTGCCGGCTGATCTTCGCGAACAGCACTTCCTTCTGCACGTCGTTGGCCGCGTCCACCGCCTCCGCGACGCGGAGCGTCAGCCCCAGCCGCCGCGCGACCGCGACCAGCCCCTTTACGTCCTTGGGGAAACAGCTCCCGCCGTAGCCGGGGCCGGGTGCGAGGAACTGCGTGCCGATCCGCTGGTCGTGCCCCATGCCGGCGCGGACCGCGTTCACGTCGGCCCCGGTCGCGTCGCACAGGTTGGCGATCTCGTTGATGAAGCTGATCTTCGTGGCGAGGAGCGCGTTGGCCGCGTACTTGGTCATCTCGGCCGACTCCGGCGACATCACCACGAACGGCCGGTCGGCGGTGGTGTACGGCCCGTACAGTTCGCGCAGCACCGCGGCGGCGGCCTCTTCGCGCACGCCGATGACGACGCGGTCGGGCTTCATGAAGTCGTCGATCGCGGCGCCTTCCTTGAGGAACTCCGGGTTGCTCGCGACCGCGACGTGCGGGCACCCGGCGGCGGCCATCCGCTCGGCGACGGCGCGGTTCGTGCCCGGCGGCACGGTGCTCTTGAGGACGAGAACGGGGCCGGGTGCGGGCCGCTCGCGGAACAGCGCGGCCACGTCGTCGGCCACGCGATTCACGTACTGCATCCCGACGTGCCCGGACGGCAGTTCGGGCGTGGGCACCGCGACGAAGATGAGGCGGGCGCCCTTCACGGCCGCGGCGAGGTCGCCGGTGAACGACAGGCGGCCGGCGGCGCGGTTCTTCTTCACGAGTTCTTCGAGGCCCGGCTCGTAGATGTGGATGTGCCCGCTGTTGAGCTTCTCCACGACCTCCGGCTTGATGTCCACGCAGGCGACCGTGTTGCCGGTCTCGGCGAGGCAGGTGCCCGTGACGAGGCCGACGTACCCGGTGCCGACGACAGCGACGTTCACGATGCGGACTCCGTGTCCTGGGGAGAGCGGACGGGCGCGGAAAGCGTGTGGATGTGGTACCGGCGCAAAGGCCGGATTCAAGAGTTGGCGGGCGAGCGCCGTGTCCGCCTTGAATGAGCCGCAGATGACGCCGAAGGACGCAGATTCAAACACGAGTAGAAATTCGAGACTTCTCGGTGGACGCGACAGGTCTTAACTTGCTGCGCTGATTGATCTTCTCAAGAAATCCAGCCTGTGCCTCTTTGGGGGTTACCACACCAA
>JAYUBA010000342.1:0-7270 GCA_043741075.1 Frigoriglobus sp. | reverse complement strand
CGCTCCGCGTCCACCCAGAGTTCCGCGGCGCGATGGACAACCTCCGCTACCTGATGATCGGCAAGGACGCGACGGGCGAGCTGGTCTTCCCGGCGCAGTTCATCTTGCTGCTGGTGCTGGCCGCGGCGGTCGGGTTCGTCTTGCACCGCACCGCCTACGGCCGGTACTGGTACGCGATCGGGCACAGCGAGCTGGCAGCCAAGTACGCGGGCGTGAACGTGAGTCGGCAGCGCGTGGCGGTGTACGTCGCGTGCTCGGCGCTCGCGGCGCTGGTCGGCGTGCTGCTGTTCCTGAACGAGCCATCGGTGCAGTCGGACAACGCCGGCGTGGGCTGGGAATTGTACGCGATCCTCGGCGCGGTGCTGGGCGGGTGCAGCCTGCGCGGCGGCGAGGGCATGGCGGTCGGCATGGTGCTGGGCGCGATGGTGCTGCCGGTGATCGAGAGCATCGTGAACTTCCGGGGCGAGAAGAGCGACGTGATCCCGTTCATCGTCGGCGTGACGCTGCTGATCGGCACCATCATCGACGAACTGATCCGCCGCCGCTCGCGGGTCCACCGGTAAGGCGCGCCCATGCCGACGAATCCCTTCGACAAGGCGGCCCGCTTCGCGGCCAAGCTCGACGCCGAGGAGTTCCTCGCGTGGGTGCTCGGCCTCGCGCCGGAGCGCCTCGGCTTCGCGGGCTGGCTCGACACCCGCGCAATACCCTTTCCCGGCGAACAGGATCAGACGAGCGACACGGTCGCGCGGCTCGACCCGCCGGACGGCGACGAACCGCCGTGGGCGGTCGCGGTCGAGTTCCAGATCGAGCCGGACCCGTTGATGTTCGGCCGGTTGCTCGCGTACCTCGCGCAGTTGTGGCAGTCCCTAAAGCCCGACCCGGAACGCGGGAGCCGGTTCCACGTCGGTGCCGCAGTGCTGAACCTGACCGGCACCGGGAGCACGTCGCGCGAGATGCGCCACCCCGGCACCGCCCTCGTTACCCAACTTGCCGTCGCCGAGCGAAATCTGGCGCGCGAAAGTGCCGATGATGCGTTAAGTAGGATCGAGGCGGGCGAACTGGGCTGGGCCGTCCTGCCGTGGCTGCCATTGCTGACCGGTGGCGGAGACGAGAGAATAATCGTCAGGTGGAAGCGGCTCGCCCGCCTTGAGCCGGTGGAGCGCCGGCGGTCGGAACTGGCGGGCCTCGCTCTGGTCTTCGCCGAGGCCGCGGACCGTCAGCAGCAGTGGGAACTCGCACTCAAGGGGTGGAACGTGAGAGAGTCTGTGGTCGTGAACCGGTGGACGGCCGAAGCCAAGGCCGAAGGCAAAGCGGAAGGCAAAGCAGAGGGGCGCGTCGAGGGGCGCGTCGAGGAGCGCGTCGAGTCGATCCTCGCGGTGCTGGAAAGACTCGGCCCCTTACCGGAAGACCTGGCGGGTGCGATCCGGGTCGCCACCGACCTAACGAAGCTCCGGCAGTGGTTCAACGCGGCGGTCCGCGCCGAGTCGCTCGCCGCGTTCCGCGCCGCCGCGGGCGTGTGAGTCGCCGTTCGGAGTGACAACGCGTTGTCACTCGACTCGCGCCCCGCCTCAACTTCTTTTTCGCGGTCCGCGCACCTGGCGCTTGCATTCGCGCCGACGCGTCCCTACGATCATGCCCATCACACGGCCGCGGCGCGGCCGCACACGCGTCGCGGTCGCCCGCCGGACGGGTGCCGCGGTTCCGCCGCCGATGGCCGGCACGGACGCCCGGTCCCTCCACCCGCGAAGGACGGAGGAGCCGATGGGGAGGAAAAAGGTGGACGCCTCCGCGGTCTCGCTCACATCGCTCCGGGCGGCACGGCTGTACCGCCTGCTCACGCTCCTCGGCACCGGCCCGCAGACCCGCGGGTTCCTGCTCCGGCGGCTGAAACTCGATGTCCGCGGGTTCTACCGCGACCTCGAAGCGCTCCGCACGCTCGGCATCGAGGTGACGACCACCGGCGACGACGCCCGGTACGCGCTCGCCGGCGAACTCGACGACGCGCTCGCGAAGTTGCCGTTCCCCGATCCGGGGCTGAACGTCCGCGACGCGCTCCAGTTGGCGAACGGCAGCACCGCAGCGCACCGCAAGCTGAAGCAGCGGGTGAACTCGTTCCTCAACGGCCCGCGCGGCGGCGGGCCGAACAAGCCGCGCTAGGGCTTTGCCCATAAACGTCAGAATGGCAGGCGATTCAAAGGCTTTTCGGCCCTGTTTCGTCCGAAATCAGGGGTTTATATCCAAAGCCCCGCGCTAGCGTAAATCCCAAAACCCCAAATCCCAAATTTCAAACAAGACAGAGAGCCCGTGTCTTGGTTTCGTTTGTGATTTGTTACTTGGATTTTGGGATTTACTCCAAGCGGTTCCCCTTGCCGCCCGCGGCCGGAGCGGGTCTAATTCGCGCTCGTCCCGCTCGACACGGAGGTCGGCCATGCGCGTCGCCATCGTCATCCCGGCCCGGTTCGCGTCGGCGCGGCTGCCCGGCAAGCCGCTCCTGCGCGAAACCGGCAAGTACCTGATCCAGCACGTCTGCGAGCGCGCGGACGCGGCGCGGTGCGCGGCCGAGGTGATCGTCGCGACGGACGACGAGCGCATCTTCGCCGCCGTCCGCGAGTTCGGCGGGCGCCCGGTGATGACCCGCGCCGACCACGCGTCCGGCACGGACCGCGTCGCCGAGGTCGCGGCGCACCTCACCGCGGAGGTGGTCATCAACCTCCAGGGCGACGAGCCGCAACTCGACCCGGCCGCGATCGACCTGCTCGCCGAACTCATGCGCGACCCCGCGTCCGACATGGCGACGCTCGCGGTGCCGATCACCGACGCCGACGCGTACCTCAGCCCGAACGTGGTGAAGGTGGCGTGCGACGACCGCGGGCGCGCGCTGTACTTCTCCCGCTCGCCGATCCCGATGGTCCGCGACGGCCGGCCGGACTTCGCCGCCAAGCCCGCCCGCTTCCTCCAACACCTCGGCGTGTACGCCTACCGCCGCAACTTCCTGCTGAAGCTCGCGGGCTTGCCGCCGCACCCGCTGGAGGAAGCGGAAAAACTGGAGCAACTGCGCGTCCTCGGCACCGGCGGCACGATCGCCGTGGGCCGCGTGGCCCGCGCGCACCGCGGCGTGGACACGCCGGCCGATTACGCCGCGTTCGTGCGGTGGTACCGGGAGGGCGGGGACGAAGGGACGCGCCGCGCCGCGTGACGCCGGCTCCCCGCGCCCGCAACCTACGCAGATTGTTCCCCGCGCGACGGGCGATATAGTGAGCTTGGAGAGCCAGCCACCAACAAGGATTGTCGCGCGATGACCAAGCACATCTTCGTTACCGGCGGCGTGGTCAGTTCACTCGGCAAGGGGCTGACTTCCGCCTCCATCGGCATGTTGCTGGAGAATCGCGGCCTCTGCGTGCGGCTGCAAAAACTGGACCCATATCTGAATGTTGACCCAGGGACGATGAGCCCATACCAGCACGGCGAGGTGTACGTCCTCGACGACGGTACCGAGACGGACCTCGACCTCGGCCACTACGAGCGGTTCACGCACGCGAAACTGAACAAGGACTGCAACTACACCACCGGCAAGATTTACCTCTCGGTGATCGAGAAGGAGCGGCGCGGCGACTACCGCGGCAAGACGGTGCAGGTCATCCCGCACGTCACCGACGAGATCAAATCCTGCATCCGTAAGGTGACCGCGCCGGACGTGGACGTGGTCATCACCGAGATCGGCGGCACCGTCGGCGACATCGAAGGCATGCCGTATTACGAGGCGATCCGCCAGTACGCGCTCGACGTCGGCCGCAAGAACTGCATGTTCATCCACCTCACGCTCGTCCCATACCTGAAGGCCGCCGGCGAGCTGAAGACCAAGCCGACCCAGCGCTCGGTCCGCGACCTGCGCGAGATCGGCATCCAGCCGGACGTGCTCATCTGCCGCAGCGAGCGCGAGATCCCGAAGGAGGAGTGCGAAAAGATCGCGCTGTTCTGCAACGTCGAACGGGGCGCGGTGATCGAGGAGCGGGACAAGGAGTTCAGCATCTACGAGGTGCCGCTCAGCCTCGCCGAAAACAAGCTGGACGCGCTCATCGTGGACCGGTTGTCGCTCACCCAGGCGAAGCCGCTGGACATGACCGACTGGCGGGCGATGCTGGACCGGATGCGGACCCCGGCGCACGAGGTCACCGTCGGGTTCGTCGGCAAGTACGTGAAGCACCGCGACGCGTACAAGAGCGTGTACGAGTCGCTCGACCACGCCGGCATCGCGCACCACGCGAAGGTGAAGGTGGTGCGGATCGAGTCGGACAAGTTACTCGCGGAGGGTGCGGCCCAGGCGCTCGCGAACGTGGACGGGTTGCTCGTGCCCGGCGGGTTCGACAAGCGGGGCATCGAGGGGAAGATCGCCGCCATCCGGTTCGCGCGCGAGACCGGGCTGCCGTTCTTCGGCATCTGCCTCGGTCTCCAGTGCGCGACCATCGAGTTCGCCCGCAACGCGGCCGGGCTGGAGGGGGCCAACAGCACCGAGTTCGATAAGGAGACGCCACACCCGGTGGTTTGCCTGCTCGGGGAGCAGCAGGCGGTCACGACCCTCGGCGGCACGCAGCGGCTCGGCGCATACCCGTGCCACCTGAAGGCCGGCACGAAGGCCCGCGCCGCGTACGGCATGGACGTGGTGAGCGAGCGGCACCGCCACCGGTACGAGGTGAACAACCACTACCGCGACCGGCTCGCGGCCCGCGGCATGGTGTTCTCCGGCACCAGCCCCGACGGCGGGTTGGTGGAAGCCATCGAGTTGGCGGATCACCCGTGGTTCGTGGCGGTGCAATCGCACCCGGAGTTCCTGTCGAAGCCGACCAAGCCGCACCCGCTGTTCCGCGACTTCATCGGCGCGAGCCTCGAGCGCCGCCGCACGAAGAAGAGCGACACGCGCGTCGTGATCGCGTCGGGCAGTTGACAGCGGAGCCGCTCGTGCTTTCAGCCGCGGAGGGGCGACCGATGTTAGCCCAGGGTGGAGCGAGCGCCTCGCGAGCGCAACCCTGGGAACACGTCAGAGAGAAAGTCACAAGCCCCGGAGGGGCGGCAGACACCACAAGGGTTCTGCCGCCCCTCCGGGGCTTCGATTCATTTCGCCTCGGTTCCCAGGGTTGCGCTCGCGAAGCGCTCGCTCCACCCTGGGCTAACATCGGTCGCCCCTCCGCGGCTACAAGAGTCAGCCCTTCGGGCTGACATCGAACTCGGTCGGCTTCATTTCCAGCGTCGGCCCCTTGATCTCGATCTGGTCGCCGAAGCGGCCCGGCGCGCCGCCGCGGACCCCGTTCTCGTGCCAGAACACGATCCGGAACTTGCCCGCCGGGGCGTTCTTGATCTCGAACTTCCCGTCCTCATCGGTGAGCGCGTAGTACGGGTGGTCGAAGATGCGCACGTAACCGGTCATCCACCCGTGGATCGTACACTTGTACTGGATCGGGGGCGCCTCCTTCACCAGCGCCGCCGGCATCTTCCACGCCTCCATCTTCGGCACGGTCACGTTGTGCGCGCCGTTGTTGCCGCTGTCCCAGAAGAAGTTGTGCGCGACCGGGGCGGCGTTCTTCACCACGATCGTGTCGCCGACGCGGGCCACCGTGATGCGGGGGACGAACGCGCAGCACGGCTGGTCGATCACGACCTCGGCCGGCTTACGCTTCGCGTCGTCCGGGAAGATCTGCGCGGGGGTGAACGCCGCCTTCGCGTCCTTGTCGTCCGGGCGCAGGAACACCACCACGTTCTTAATGCCCCTGCTCTTGGCGTTGACGATCACCGACTCGTCGAGGAGGTCGCCCTTGGACAGGCAGTGGTCCTTGTCCTGGGTGACGTTCAGCGCCGCCCGCTTGGGGAGCGGCTTGTCGGTCGGGAACACCACCTGGCCTTTAACCGTCACCCACTTGTCGTCGGCGGCGGTGCCGAAACCGGCGGCGACCACCAGCACGGACGCGGCAAAGGCGGAGAACACGAGGCTTCGCATGGGGAGAAACTCCGAGTCGGGAGGGGTGCGGGCGGGGAGGCGGGGACCGACACCTCTATTGTCCCGGTCGGGTGTCCAGTCGGCAACTGTTTGACGCGCTTCCCGGCCCGAAGGTGCGGAAGAAGTCGGGTCCGGCTATTCCTGCCGCAGAACGGCGAGCACATCCGCGTGCAGTTTGCCGTTGGTGGCGAGCACGTCGGGCGTGTGGATGGTGGGCGTGCCGGTCCAGTCGGTGAACGCGCCGCCGGCCTCTTCCACGATGGCCTTCGTCGCGGCCACGTCCCACGGGTTCACGCCGTGTTCGACCATGACGTCGGCCGCGCCCTCGGCCACCAGCACGAACCCGTAGAAGTCGCCGTGACCGCGCTGCCGCTTCGTCCGCTTGTACAGGTCGTGGAACACGTGCTCGCGGTTCGCGCGCGCGAACCAGCCCATGCTCGAGTAGCACAGCGACGACTCGGCGAGCGTCGAAACGTCGGAGACGCGGATGCGGCGCTCGTTCAGGTACGCGCCGTCGCCGCGGAGCGCGCGGTACGTCATGCCGAACACCGGGATGTATGCGACCCCGCCGATCTGCTCGCCCTCGTACTCCAAGCCGACAAGTGTGGCCCAGATGGGCACGTGGCGGATGAAGGATTTGGTGCCGTCGATGGGGTCGATGACCCAGCGGAAGCCGCTCGTGCCGGGCTGGTCGCCGAACTCTTCGCCCAGGAACCCGTCGGCGGGGAACGCGTCTGAGACCGCGTCGCGGATGAGCTGTTCGGCCGACTTGTCCGCGACCGTGACCGGGCTGTTGTCGGCCTTGTGTTCGACCGCGAACGTGGTCTCGTAGTACGTGCGGGCCAGGTCGCCGGCCTTGTGGGCGGCGGTCACGGCGAGGTCGTAGCGGGTGCGCCAGTCGGCGTTCATAAGAACCTACCCCCCCGGCCCCCCTCCCTGAAGGGAAGAGGGAGGAATTGTCTTGGCCCTCTCCCCTTCAGGGAGAGGGTGGCGGCGCTTCGCCGACGGGTGAGGGGTCGCGACTCGGATGCGCTGACGTTCCACCCCTCGCCCGGCTCGAGGACTCGCCACCCTCTCCCGCAAGGGGAGAGGGCAAGGGCAGCTCTCCCCTCCCTGCAGGGAGGGGCCAGGGGTGGGTCTCCCGACCTACGCGACCTCCGCTGCGGCGGCGTGCGGGCGCGCCTTGGCGTAGGCAGCGCAGCCGACGATGCCGGAGTCGTCGCCCAGCGCGGCCGGCACGCACCGCACGCCGGTCGCGGCGCCGGGCAGCGCGTACCGCTG
>JAYUBA010000341.1:0-2174 GCA_043741075.1 Frigoriglobus sp. | reverse complement strand
CCGTCGCCGTCGAGATCGGCCACCGCGACCGCGTGCCCGGCGGGCACCGGGCCGAACGCATCCGGGACGAACTCCAGCCGGCCGTCGCCCCGGTTGTGCAGCAGGACCGGTTTGCCGTCGGAGGTGAGGCCGACCACGTCCGGCCAGCCATCCATGTCGATGTCGGCGGTCACCGCCTGCTTCAGCGCCGGGCTGTTCGTGCCGCCGGGGGCGAAGTCGCGCTCGCCCTTCGAGAGCAGGTACACCGGCGGCGCGCCCGCGCGGACGAGGAAGAGGTCGGAGCGCTCATCGTGGTTGGCGTCGAGGACCAGCCCGCCGTTCCACCGGTGCGCTTGCCCCGCCGCCCACGCCGGCAGTGGCCGCTTGAACCGCATCAGCCGGTCGTTCTCCACCACCACCGGGTCAGTCGCTTCTGTCAGAAGGAGCAGATCCACGTCGCGATCCGAATCGAGATCGCTCGCGACGAAACTCACCGCCGAGTGCGCCGGGATCACGCCCGCGAACTTGTCGCTCCGCCGGAACGCGGTGGAAAGGCCCGCGGGTGGCGCGTTTGGCGCCACCGGCGGCGCGATGCCGACGTTCTCGAAGACGACCACCGCGCCGCCCGGCTTCGGGCCGTCGAACGCCGCGGAGTCGCCGTCCGAGTACCTGCAAATAACGAGGTCGAGGTCGCCGTCCTGGTCGAGGTCCACCCAGCCGCAGCCGAGGCAAACGCCCTTGAGCTTGTCCAGCCCGGCGGCGGCGGACACGTCCTCGAACGTGCCGTCGCCCTTGTTGCGGAAGAGGTGTTGCTCGCCGGCCCCGGTGACGATGAGGTCCGGCTTGCCGTCGTTATTGAAATCGCCCGCGGCGGCGCCCAGGCTCGGCCGGGGGGTGGCGAGGCCCGCCTTGGCGGTCACGTCGGTGAACGCTCCGTTGCCGTCGTTGTGGAGCAGCAGGTCGCGGACCCTCCCGTCCTCCACGACCGCCGACGCGAGGAAGATGTCGTGCTTCCCATCGCCGTCGTAGTCGAACAGCACGATTGTCGCGCCGAACCGCTCACGGGCGGCGCGGCGGGTCGGGTCGAGATCCAGGGCCGTCGCCCACTTCGCGCCCGCCGCGAGTGTCACCTTGAAGTTGCCGGCTTGCTCGAAAATCGGGAGCGGCCCCACAACCGGCATGCCCGCGACCGCGGGATCGCGACCGATCACGCCGGCGTACTTCCCCATGACCGAGTAGCGGATGGTGGCCTCTTCCTCCCATTGAGCCGTGTCAAGCGCCTTGTGTTCGTCGAGCAGTGCTTTCGAGCGGTTCGGGTCGGTCGCCCCCAGCGTCATCGCCAGGTTGTAGCGCGCGGCGTTCAGGTACGGGTTGCGCTTGAGCGCCTGCTCGAAGCACTCGCGAGCCTCCGGGGAGCGGGTGCCGGCCGGGTGTGTCAGGCCGAGGCGGAGCCACGCGTGCGCGTCGTCCGGGTCGAGTTTGTTCACCGCCTGGAAGTGCGGGTACGCGTCGGCGAACGGGCCGCGCTCGCCGCAGATGATACCCAAACAGTAGTGCGCGTGCTTGTTGTCGGGGTCGCGGGCGAGCACGTCGGCGAACACCTGCTTGGCGCGGGCGAGTTTCTCCGGCGTGTCCTGATTGAACAGCGCAATGCCGAGGTTGATCTGGGCCGGCAGCCACTCAGGCGCGAGCCGCGCGGCCTCCTCGAACTCCGCTTCCGCCGCAGCGAACTCGTCCGCCTTCAGACGCTCCATGTGGCCGACGCCGCGCAGGTTCGCGGCCATCGCGGCCTCCATGTCCGGTTGCGGCGGCTTCGGCCGGAACCAGGTGAAGTACGCCCCCGTCCCCAGCCCCCCGAGGATGAGCAGAATGAGAGCCGCGCGCAGCCATCGCCGGCGCGGCGCGGGGACGGGGGGGGGAGGAGGTGGAGGAGATGACATGCGGCAATCCGTTCGCGGGTGTATTTGCTTCGGCGCGCGACTGGCCGAGTGTGAGATTTGTGCGCGTCTCGGTACCGGGGCCTTACCCAGCCGACGGTCACCTCGACTGCCCTCTCCGCGGCACCGATGCCGATCGTCAGCCTACGGACCACTGCCTGTTTTAGGAATGTTGGCATCGGCGTGAAGACGGTGCTGGGCGGCTTTCTGTGGGTCGCCCGTCTCAGTGTAGTAATCGGCCAGGGCCCGGTGGGTGCC
>JAYUBA010000340.1:0-7294 GCA_043741075.1 Frigoriglobus sp. | reverse complement strand
ACGAGTCGCAGACCAAGTACGACGTGGCGGCGTGGCTGGAAGAATTGCTCCGCTGCCTGCGCGGGTTCAAGTTCGCCGGGGGTCAGCACCTCGCTCTGGAGAAGGCCGACCGGTTGGCCGGCGAGTACGTGACCGCCCGCCGGCAGCACTTCCGGGTCGTCTGGCGGCAGACGGTGTTCGCCCTCGGGTTGCAGGTCGTCGCCAGCACCGCGTTGCTGGGGCTTGGGGGCTACTTGGTCATCAACCGCCAACTGACCCTCGGGCAACTCGTGGCGGCGGAACTGATCGTCTCCCTCGTCGTCGCCTCGCTCGCCAAGCTGGGGAAGTACACCGCGACGTACTACGACCTGTTGTCCGGCGCGGAAAAACTCGGACTCCTCACCGACCTGCCGATGGAACGGGAGGGCGGGGACGCGCTCGCGGACGGCGGGCGCGGGATGGCGGTACGGGTCCACGGCGTCGATCTCGTATCGCAACGCACGTTGCCGCCCCAGGCCGATTGGCACGTCGTCCCCAACGAACGGGTGGCCCTGGTCGGCCCACCGGGGTCGGGGAAGACGACGTTGTTCGAGGTGTTGTGCGGGCTGCGGGAGCCGGGCCACGGCGTCGTGGAGGTGGACGGCATCGACCTGCGGTGGCTGTCTCTGGAGCGGTTGCGGGAGCAGGTGGTGTTGGTGGAAGGGTCGGACATCTTCCTCGGCACCGTCACGGAGAACGTGCGCGTCGGTCGGTCGCACCTGACGCCCGGAGACGTTCGCGAGGCGTTACAGGCGGTCGGCTTGCTCGGGGTGGTGCACGACCTCCCCCTCGGTTTGGACGCGCAATTGATCCCCGGCGGCGGGCCGCTGTCGGCGAGCCAATCGCTGCGGCTGACCGTCGCGCGGGCGCTGGTGGGTCGGCCCCGCCTGTTGATCCTCGACGGCGTGCTGGACGCCCTGGACCTTCGGGGATGCCCGGACCTCTTGCCGCGACTGTTCGACCGCTCGGCACCCTGGACGTTGCTGGTCGCCTCCACCAATCCCGAGGTCGTCGGGAGGTGCGACCGGATCATCGGTTTGTCACGGGCCGAACCCCCCGATCATGCCCCACCCACCGACCGAGGATCGAACCGATGACCGCCACGTCGCGAACCCGGCCCGCGTTCAGCCCCGATGCGCCCTTCTCGACCCTCCAACGGGTTCGCACCCCGAGATCGGCCTGGTGGATCGCCCGCGTTCTGCTCCTCGCGTTCCTTCTGTCGCCCGTCGCCCTCATGTATGTCCCGTGGCAGCAGACCGTCCGGGGCCGGGGGCAGGTCGTCGCCTTCGCACCCACCGAGCGAAAGCAGATCGTCACGGCGCTCGTCGGCGGTCAGGTCGGGAAGTGGTACGTCGTGGAAGGCTCGAAGGTCAAGATCGGGGATGCGATTGTCGATATTAACGATAACGACCCCGAGTTGTCCGGGCGGCTCGAGGCCCAACGGAAGTTCCTGTTCAGTCGCCGCAAGGCCGCGGAGGAGGAGGTCGCCGAGCAGAACCGGGCGGTCGAGGCCCAGGAGAAGGCGCTGAACGCGGCCGTCGGGGCGGCACGGGCGAACCGGGACGCGGCGGCGCTGCTGGTCGATGTCGCCAAGCAGACCGGCAAGAACAACGAGTTCTCCCTCACCTTCGAGCAGCGCCGGTTCGAGATGTTCGACAAGCTGTTCAAAGATAAGCAATTCGGCGGGCTGGAGTCGGAATTGAACCGGGACGAGGCGAAGATGCGCGCCGACCGGGCGGCGACCGACGTGAAGCGGGCCGACGCCGAGGTGAAGCGGGCCGACGCCGCCCTCCTTACCAGCGGCGCCCTCGTTCTCCAGGCCGACGCCAGCGGCCTTTCCACGGTGGCGATCACCCGCCGCGACCTGCGCCGGGCCGAACAAAATGTGTTCGCCGTCGAGCGGGAGTTGCAGGAGATCGAGAACCGCATCGAGCGGTTCAAGGCCCGGTTCGTGAAAGCCCCGTGCGACGGGATCGTGTTCCGCATCTCGGCGAACGCCGGCCGGGGCGGTCAACTCGTCAAAGAGGGCGACGAACTGGCGGTGATCGTTCCCGACGCGACCGACCGAGTGGTGGAACTGCTCATCGACGGCGTGGACGCCCCGCTGATCGCCGCCCACATGGAACAGACCGGGCGGGGGCCGCACGTCCGGCTCCAGTTCGAGGGCTGGCCGGGGGTGCAGTTCGCCGGCTGGCCGTCGGTAGCGGTGGGCACGTTCGGCGGGCGGGTGCGGCAGATCGACCCGACCGACGACGGGTACGGGCGGTTCCGCATCCTCGTGGAGCCGGAGGAAATGTTCGACGGGGATCGGTGGCCGGAAGGGCTGTACCTGCGTCAAGGGAACCAGGCGGTCGGCTGGGTGTTCCTGAACCGGGTGACGCTGGGGTTCGAGCTATGGCGGCAGTTCAACGGGTTCCCGCCGGTCGTGGCCCCGAAGCCGCCCGAGAAGAAGGACGGCGGCAAGCCGCCGAAGCCCGAATGACGTGGCAGTCGATCCTGCGGGCCGCCGTCATCGTGTCGCTTCTCGCCACCGTCTCGGGCTGCTTGGGGCCGCAACCGGACCGGTGGGCCGACTCGCCGGGACCGCCTCCCGGTCGTCAGGTTCCGCCGCCGCCGAACGGATTCGTAGTCCGACCCGTCCCCCGGACGGAGCCGGTCGGGGAAGCGGCCGTCGTCCCGGCCGCTTACGCCGAACCGGAGCCGCCGGGCAACACGTTCGCCGCCGCCCAGCCCCAGTTACTCCCCCAGCCCCGTCCGGTCGCCCCGGAGCCGAAGCCCGGTAGTGAACCACCGGCCGCACCCAAGGTGCCGCCCCCTATCCTCGGTGCGGCCTCGAGCGTCGGCGGGCCGCTCGCGCTGGACGAAGTGTTGTTCTCGGTGGAGCGGAACTATCCCCTGCTCCGGGCCATCGAACAGGAGCGGGCCATCGCGGGCGGACGGCTGGTGTCCACGATGGGGGCGTTCGACCTGAACCTGACGGCCGGGGCCGACGGACAGGGGACGACCTACGACAACTTCCGCGGCACCGTCGGTGTGAGTCAGGGGTTGCCCGTCGGCGGGGTGGGGCGTTCGCGGGCTACCGCACCGGGTACGGCGACTTCCCCACTTACAACCTCGGCCAGAAGACGGCGGACGGGGGCGAGTTCCGGGCGGGGCTCACGATCCCGCTCCTCCGGGACCGGGCCATCGACCGCCCCCGCGCCAACATCCAGCAGGCCCGGCTCGACGTCGCCATCGCCGAGCCGGTGATCGAGCGGCAGCGGCTCGACTTCCAGCGGGCCGCGGCCCGGACGTACTGGAACTGGGTCGCCGCCGGGCAGCGGCTCGCCGTCGTCGAGAGCTTGGTGAAGCTGGCGGTGGAGCGTGACGACCAGTTGAAGGCGCGGGTCGAGGCGGGGCCGACGGCGAACATCGAGCGGATCGACAACCAGCAGAACATCGCCCTGCGGAACGGCGTCCTCGTGCAAGCCCAGCGGGGCTTCCAGCAGGCGACCATCGACCTATCGCTGTTCCTCCGCGACGGGTCCGGCTCCCCCACGCTCGCCGGGACCGACCGGCTTTCGCCCTTCCCCGAAGTCCAGCCCATCGACCTGAAGACGTTCGACGCCTCCCTCCGGACGGCGTTCGAACTGCGGCCCGAACCCCGGCGGCTCCGACTTCAAAGGGACAAGGCCGCGGTCGAACTCCGGCTCGTCACAAACCAGACGCTCCCGGCCGTGAACGCCGTCGTCGCGGCCTCGCAGGACGTGGGCGGGGGGAAGAGTTCGCTGTCCGGGCCGAACGGTCTGGACCGCTCGACGTTGAGCGCGGGTGTCGCCTTTCAACTCCCCGTTCAACAGCGCGACGCGCGCGGGCGGGTGATGCTGACCCAAGCTCAACTCGCCCAGATCGACCAGCAACTTCGCCACGCCGAGGATGTCGTCCGGGCGGACGTGCAGGACACATTCTCGGCGCTGGAGCGGGCGTTCGAGTTCTACCGGCAGGCGAAGAAGCGGGTGGAACTGGCCCGACTGGTGGCCCGAGCCGAGCGGGAACAACTGCGGCTCGGCCGCAGCGACGTGCTGCGGGTCACGCTGCGCGAACAGGCAACCTTCGACGCCGAGATCGGGGAGATCGGGGCACAGCAGGACTACTTCCGGGCGCTGGCGGACTTCTGGGCGGCATTGGGGGTCGGGGGGAAGTAACGGGGCCGCGTCCGGAACGCGGGGCCGGGAACGCGACCGCCGCGCGGGCACTACAACCCGGCCAGCAGTTTCTCGAGGGCCGCGAGTTCCACCGGCTTGACGGCGTGGAAGTTGAACCCGGCCTCGTGCGAACGGCGTTTGTCTTCGGCCTGCCCCCGGCCGGTCATCGCAACCAGGATCACGTCCCGACCCCACGGCTGCTGCCGAATCCGCCGGGCGACATCGTAGCCGTTCAGATTGGGAAGGCCGATGTCCAGCAGCACCAGTTCGGGGCGGAACGTTTCCGCCACTTCCACGGCCGCGAGGCCGTCGTGGGCGGTGCGGATGTCGTTCCCCTTGAGGCGCAACAACTCCCCCATGCTGTCGGCCGAATCCTCGTTGTCGTCCACCACCAGAATGCGACACCCGCTCAGGGCCGGGACGACAAGCCCCGCGGCGACGGCGGTAGAGATCGTACTCGTACTCGTCGTCTTCCTCTTCTTCTGGGTCGAAGTCGAAGGTGGCTGGTGGCGGAGTTGGTAGAGGCGGAGTTGGTAGAGGCGGCGCTGGTGGCGGTTCCGCGTCGATGAGAATTCCTTCGGGCGACTTGTCCGGGGGCGTGGGGACAGTCACCCGCCGGGTGCATCGGGGGCATTGGATGTCTGCCCCAGCTTTCCTTCGAGTGATCTTCATCCGCGAGCGGCAGTGCGGACACAGGAATTCGATCGGCAACCCGTCTGCTTTGGGCGCGGGTGGCGCGGGTGGGGCTGGCGCGGGCCGCGCAGGCGGTGCGGGCAACGGAGGAGGTGACGGGCGCGACCCCGGTAACCGTACAGGGGACTCGCAGCCTGGGCACTCAATCGTCTCCCCAGCCCGGTCGTCGCCCAGCGTGAGCCGCACTTTACACGTGGGACAGAAGATGACGAGTGCCATGTTGACTCCAGACAATTCCGCAGGTCAAAGCGTCGTGACGGGTGGGCTGATAGGAGCGGGCGGCCCGACGAGTCCGGTTGGAACTCACGGTAGGGCTATGTGTCGCGACACGAACTTCCGCACTTCCTCGATGTCGATATTGCCACTCACTTGCCGCTGTGTCGTGTTGAAGTGCGACACGACTGCCACCAACTCCCCGCGGTCGTTCATGACCGGTCCGCCGCTGTCGCCGGGGTTCACCGGCGCGTCTGTTTCGAGAATCATGCAGTCGAGTACACCGAAGTCCACTGCCTGCCGTCGCTGTCCTCTCCCGCGGACGTTGCCCTTGGTCAGCCGCCACAACAGGTTGTCCTCTGCCCCGGAACCGCCAACCGAGTAAACGACGGATCCGGTTGCGGCCGGTTGTCGCGCAAGAGGCACGGCCGCGGCGCGATCCGGCAGCCGCCGATCCACCCGGATCAGGGCCAAGTCGCACTCTTCGCTCACGTCGATCACCTCGCCCTCCACGGCGAGTTCCTCGGCGCGTCGCTCGTACCGGCTGGCATCGGTGCCCAGCTCGCCCCGCGCATCGTAGAGCGGGAACACCACGGCCACCCGGTGCTCGCGGCCGACGACGTGGAAGTTGGTGACCACCAACCGCTTCTCTGCGTTGACGGCGAATCCACTCCCCATACCGTTTGGGCGAGCGATCAATACTGTGCAGCGGATCAGCCTCTGGTACGCCTGCTCCCCGGAAAGGGGCTGGTCGCTCGGCGCGAGCGTTGACGGCTTCGAGCCGTCGGTGCCGGCACCTTTCCGCACCACCGCGCGCGCGGCAAAGATGGCGACGACACCGAAGACGGTGAACGCACACAGCGCGAGAAGCAGTGGGGTTCGAGAACGGAGTGATCGACGACGGCGGGGGGGTCTGAAGTCCGCGTCCGGCTTCTTCTCTCGCGGGCGGGGTGTTCGTCGGGCCGGGCGGGGACCTCGACGCCGACGGCGCGGCGGACCTGGCGGTCGGGACCGGGCCGTGGGCCGCGGCGCGCGTGTGGGTGTTCAGCGGGACGACCGGCGCCGTTCTCCTCGAGTTGGTTCCGTTCGGCGCCGGGGCGACGGGCGGGTGCACAGTCACACCTGTTGCCCCGACGGAGTCGCGGTTCCCGGGCTTCAGGGGCGCGTCGGTTCGTGCGCCGTGCCTTCCTTCTCGACTGGCAGCGACCCGGCGAATCACGTTCGTGGCGAGCAAACGAGACCGGGCAAGCCGGTGCCTGCCCGGCACTGGACATCTCGGAGGTCTTCCGCCGCGCCGCGCCGGGCGGGTCAAGTTCTCCGCCCGGTTAGCACATCGACAACTCGGCCAACTTCACACACCGGGCGAACCGACCGAAGCGGCTGCCGGTGGTGATGACGCGTGACGAGGTGAAGCGGGTGCTGGGCCGCCTGGAGGGCGTGAACGGACTGATCGGTCGGTTCCTGTACGGGACCGGGATGCGGCTGCTCGAATGTTTGCGCGTGCGGGTAAAAGATGTTGACTTCGGGTTGAACCAGATTACGATTTGTGGAGGCAAGGGTGACAAGGACCGTCTGACGGTGCTGCCGGCCGCGGTGCAGTCGGCCCTCCACGAGCATCTGTCGGAGGTGCGGGCGTTGCACGCGGCGGACCTGGCGGCCGGGTTCGGGCGGGTGTACCTGCCGACGGCACTGGAGCGGAAGTATCCGGGTGCGGCAGCCGAGTGGGGTTGGCAGTACGTGTTCCCGTCGGCGAAGCGGTCGCTGGACCCGCGGAGCGGGGAGGAGCGGCGTCACCACTTGAACGATGGGGCAGTGAGTCGGACGGTGACGGTGGCGGTGCGGGCGGCGGGGCTTGCGAAGCACGCGACGGCGCACACGCTGCGGCACAGTTTCGCGACGCACCTAATCGAGGACGGTGTGGACATCCGCACGGTTCAGGAGTTGCTGGGTCACGCGAGCGTGGAGACGACGATGATCTACACCCACGTATTGGGCAAGGGCGGGCGCGGGGTGACCAGCCCGCTGGACAAGATGTGACGTGTGCGGCGCGGGTGAGTGATTACCGTGTTAGATTGCGCGTTGCGCAATCTAACACGGGTGTGGTCGGTGTTAGATTGCGCGCCGCGCGATGAGCAGGTGGTCGGCTCGCGCAATCGAAACAGAAGTTCGGCGGACGTCGCGTTGTC
>JAYUBA010000339.1:0-2174 GCA_043741075.1 Frigoriglobus sp. | reverse complement strand
CTTTGCCCAACGAATGCCCCGCCGCGACCAATCATAAGGACTTACGGCGATTCCAGAGGTCACGGATAAGGACTTACGGAATACTTGGGCAAAGCCCCAATTGTGCCCCCGCTAACCGGTTGCATCGGCGCGCAGGTTTGGGATAATCCCCAACACCCGCCCGCCCGCGAACCCCTTCCTCCCGCCAGGACGCCGCCGATGACCCGCTCCTTCTTCCTATCTTTCCTCGCACTCGCACTCACCCTCGCACTCGCCGACGCCGCAGATTGGCCCCGGTTCCGCGGGCCGAACGGCACCGGGGCCGTCGAGGGCACGCTGCCGGACATCGACCCGGCCGCGCCGCTGTGGAAGACCGCCCTGCCCGGCAAGGGCGTCAGTTCCCCCATCATCGTCGGCGGCAAGGTCTACCTGCAAACCGCGTCCGCCGACGGCAAGACGCGGTCGCTCCTCTGCCTCAGCGCGGCCGACGGGAAGATCGAGTGGACCAAGGAACTACCCGCCGACGCGGCCCACACGCACAAGAAGAACTCGCTCGCGTCCGGCACCCCGGCGTGCGACGGTACGCACATCTACTGCTCGTGGTGGGACGGCAGCGCCGTCACCCTGGGGGCGTACGACCTCACCGGCAAGCAAGTGTGGCAGGCGTCGCTGGGCAGTTACGTCAGCCAGCACGGCCCCGGCTTCTCCCCGATGATTCACGACGGCCTGGTGTACGTGAACGTGGACGACGACCAGCGCGCCGAACTGGTCGCGTTCGACGCCAAGACCGGCGAGAAGAAGTGGATCGCGGAGCGGAAGCACGTGCGCGCGTGCTACTCCACGCCGTTCCTACTGGAGCGCGCCGGCAAGGCGGCGGAACTGGTCCTGGGCACCACCACCGCGGTCACGTCGTACGACCCGAAGTCCGGGAAGGTGAACTGGGAACACGCGATCGCGTGGCCGAAGGGCGTGATGCCGCTGCGGGTGATCGGCCACCCGGTGTACGCGGCCGGCCTCCTGGTCGTGTACTGCGGCGACGGCAACGGGTCGCGGTACATGGCGGCCATCGACCCGGACAAGAAGGGGGCGGCGGCGAAGGTGTGGGAGCTGAAGAAGGACACGCCGTACGTGCCGTGCGTACTGGTGAAGGGCGACCGGCTGTTCTGGATCGCGGACAGCGGGCTGGCCACCTGCGCGGACGCGAAGACCGGCAAGGCGGTGTGGGCCGAGCGCGTCTTCACGAACTCCGACGTGACCGCGTCGCCGGTGCTGGTGGGCGACAAGATGGTGATGATCTCGGAGAAGGGCGAGGTGGCGGTGGTGAAGGCGGGCCAGGAGTTCGAGGAGCCGGCGAAGGTGTCGCTGGGCGAGCGGGTGTACGCCAGCCCGGCCGTCGCCGACGGCCGGCTGTTCGTCCGCGGCGAGCAGCACCTGTTCTGCTTCGGGAAGAAGTAGCGGCGGCTATACTGACGCCGGAGGTACACGATGCCTTACGATGCGTTCACCCTGGCCCGCGTGCAGACCGACTTCGGCGTGACCGTGCAGACCGGTGTGAACCTCTTCGGCCACATCCCGCCGGTCGCGCTGGACCCGGCGGCAGCGCTTCTGCTCGACCGCCAACGTGGCCTCGCGACAGCGATCAATACCGAGAAGGCGCGGTCGGAATTGCTGATCGCCCCGCTTCTGACGGAAGTCTGGCGAATCGGTCGCGGTCGCGTCGCGCTGTTCTCCGGCGTCGCGTTCGACGCGGACCCGGCGGCCGGACTGAACGGGGTGTGCGACTTCATTCTCGGCCACCCGCCGCAACTCGACTACGTCACCCATCCGGTCATGATGATTACGGAGGCGAAGAACGAGAGCATTATGGGCGGTCTGGGCCAGTGCGCCGCCGCAATGGTCGGCGCGCAGCGGTTCAACCGCGCCCGCAGTCCGGTCGTCGAGGCGGTATACGGGTGCGTGACCAACGGCGCGGACTGGAGGTTCTTGCGGCTGACGGGCACCCTGCTCGAACTCGACATCGCGGACTACCTGATCGGGGAGCCGGAGCGCATCCTCGGCGTGATCCTGAACTTCGTCGGCCTCGCCCCGGCCGCGCCGGTCGCCGCGTGAACCGTGAGGCACCGCGCCTTGCGTCCCCGCACTCGGCCGGAGCGGTTTCGTTACTTTCGGGTGGCCGGGGCAGAGTCCTCGATGCC
>JAYUBA010000338.1:0-2179 GCA_043741075.1 Frigoriglobus sp. | reverse complement strand
CGTCGCTGACGCTCCGGGTTCGCCTCAGCGCGGCCCGCCGCGCGTGGGGTTACCCCGTCGCTCACGCTCCGGGGTCGCCTTACGGCCTTCACTTCTTCAACTGCGCGTCGATGAACTCGTACGCGGTCGTGCGGGCGTCGGCGGGGAAGTCGTGGCCCGCGTCCGGGTAGATCGCTTTCAGCTTGTCGGCCGCGCCCAGCGCCTTGTACGCCGGCCCCGCCGCCGCGATCACGTCCCGCACCCCGCTCACCTCGAAGTTGTTGTCCTTGTCCGGCGCGACCGCCAGGAACGCCCGCGGCGCGAAGCTCGACACCACGTCCGCGAAGTCGAACGGCATCTTCTTCGGGTCGTTGCCGTACTCCGACGCGATCCGCGGCATGTACCGGTCGCTCGTCCACCCCTTCAGGTCGCCCTTCATATACTTCGCGAAGCTGCAAAAGCCGCAACTGGACACGACCACTTTCAACCGCTCGTCGAACGCGGCGGTGAACATGGAGTTGTGCCCGCCGAGCGAGTGGCCGATCACGCCGATGCGGTCGCCGTCCACTTCGGGCAGCGATTGCAGGTAATCGACCGCCCGCATGTTGTTCCAGATGGCCTTCATGGTGCCGGACTGGTAGTCGCCGCGCTTGAACGCCGCCGGGAAGTCGTACTTGTACTCGCCGAAGCTCGGGTAATCCGGGGCGAGGCAGACGTAGCCGCGCTGCACGAGGTGGAGCGCCTGCGCCTTGCTGTCCTGCTTGCCGAGGCCGACCGGTTCGTCCTTCCCGATGGTGATGGTCTGGTGCAGGCAGAGCATCGCGGGGGCTTTCTTGTCGCGCGTGGCGGCGTTCGGGATCAGCAGCCACGCGGGCACGCGGTCGCCCTTCTCGGCCGCGAACGTGACCTTCCGCCGCACGTACCCGTCGAGTTTCTCCTCGCCCTCGACCTTCGCGTCGAGCGGTACCTTGCGGTCGGCGCCGGGCAGCGGCCCCATCGCCTTCTCCATCTTCTTGCGAATGGCCGCGCGGTCGGGTTCGTCGGCACTCAACAGGGGCGTGAAGGCGAGGGCGAGCGGAAGGCAGAGAAGCAAGCGGGGCATGGTTGTTCCTCGAATGTAGGACAGGCCTCCCGGCCTGTCTCACTTTAGACAGGCCGGGAGGCCTGTCCTACGACGACGACTCATACCCGTAGGCGGGCGTCGTCGGCCAGCGCGAAGAGCAAGTGCGGGTTGGGCACGCCGCCCACGTCCACCAGCGCCCACGGCAGCCACTTGCCGGTCCGCTTCACGCTCAGTCTACCCTGGGCGACGGCGAGTTCCTTCAGTTCGCGCCACGGGAGCAGCTTGCCGTTGTGCCGAATGCCGGCGGTGTCGGCTTCCAATTCGCCGAACGCGATCCGGTCGCCGTCGCGGAAGCGGGCGCGGACGCCGGGCCACAGCGCCGCGAACGTCCGCTTCTGCACCTCCGCGGCGAGCACCTCGTAGTCGGAGAGCGCCGGGCCGAAGTGCGCTTCGACGCCGTCGCCGCGGGTGAGCGTGACCCCGGCGTCGCCGAGCTTGAACGTCGGCACGTCGCCCCGGAGCCAGCACGCGACCGTTGCGCCGGCGGCGTCGCGTGCGAACTCCGCTTCGGCCCGCTGCACCCGCAGTTGCACGCGCTCGACCTCGCCCCACGGGAACGAGTCCACCTCGCCGCGGCGCAAGCGCAAAAGACCGCAGGGGTAAACCAGGACGAGCAGCCCGCGGTTGCGGTACATGTGCAGGAGCAGCGACAGCCCGGACAGCGGCAGCCCGAACAGGACGAACAGCAGCCAGTGTTCGAGCCGCGCCGGCCCGGCCACCCACCACAGGTAGTTGGCGACGCCGCCGAGGACGAGTAGAAACACGCCGAGGGCGAGCTTGGCGAGGAACCGCCCGCTGCTGATGCGGAAGAGCGCCTCCGGCTCGCCCAGTTCGGTGACCGCGCGTTCGAGGTGGTCGTCGCCCGACAGGTCCATGCGGCCCTCGCGGAGGAAAAGCCCGTGACCCGTATAATACCTCACGCCGAGGAGAAGGCGGAAGGCGGAAGGGCGAAGGCGGAGGAATCCGACCTCCCCGCCCGTCTGATCCGCAATCGGGTTCGCCGAGTTGCTTGGCGAATGGCTCCGCTTTCACCCCGTCGCTGACGCTCCGGGTTCGCCGGGTTGCTTGGCGAACCCG
>JAYUBA010000337.1:0-7316 GCA_043741075.1 Frigoriglobus sp. | reverse complement strand
ATTGGAGTCGAGGTCGTCTGAGGATCACTGCACCCGCGCGGCGTCCGCGACCGGTCCTTCGCACGCCACCGAATCGCCCCGTCGGAGGTGGGGCGCGGACCACGCGACGATCCGCTCCATGTGGTAGCCGTCGTACTCGCACCCCGCGCCGAACGGGCGGGGCAGGATCGCGCGGCTCTTGTCCGTCGGCGTCCGGAAGCCCAGACCCTTGAGGAAGAGCAGCCCCGGCAACCAGGTCTCGTTCACCGTCGAGTGGAGCCGCAACCGGCCGGTCGCGGCCTTCTGGCTGAACTGGCGGACGAGGGCCTCGGAGACCTTCTCGACGAGGAACCGGCCGACGCCCTGCCGCCGCCGCTCCGGGGCCACGACGACCCGGACGACCCCGGCGGCCAGGGTGAGCTTGCCGGACCCGCGGGCCGTCGCGCCGGTGCCGTCGGACACCGCGTAGATCATGTACCCGGCCGGCCCCGTCGGGGTGGCGCAGACGACGCCGAGCGTGTACTGGCTCTCGAGCACCTTCGCCAGGTCGTCGTGGGTGAACGGGTCCGGCCCGTCCTCGCCCATCGCGGCCAGGCGCGGGAGGTCGTCCCAGTCCATGGGGCGGAGGGTGTACGGGCCGGTCTCCGGCCCGGTGGCGGGGGACGCGGGTGCGTCGGCGCGTGTTGGCACATCGCTCATCGGTCGAAATCCTCAGTCGGGGGTGAGTGTGGCGGACGGCCAACTGAAACGCCCGCCGGGACAAAGTGTTCGCGCGCTTTTTCCAGATTCCCGGAGACGGATTCCCTTGCACGCGGCGCGTTCGCCTGCGTCGCGGGCGGCATTCCGTTGAGCCGAGCCATGCACGAGACGCTCACCGAGCGGTTCCCGGCGGCTCGTCCGCGCCGGGCGGGCGTCGCGGCCGAGTCGCCGGTGCGGGCTTGCACTCGGTGGCGAATGGGTCATGCTGGGGATTCCGGCGCGACGCATGACCAAAGCGGGATAGCTGACGTGTCTTCTTTAATCGGCCGCAAGGCTCGTCCGGGCTTGTCACGGGTCGAGGCCGCCCTCGTCTTGGGCATCCTCGTCTTGCTCATCGGGCTGCTCCTGCCGGCCGTCCAAAAGGCCCGCGAAGCCTCCGCTCGGATGAGTTGCTCGAACAACCTGAAGCAACTCGGCCTCGGCGTCCTCAACTACCACGACACCAACCGCAACCGGTTGCCGCCGCTCGTCGATCAGGGCGACGGGGCACCCACCGGGCGCGGGCTGCCGTCGGCCTTCGCGACCCTCACCCCGTACCTCGAATCGTTCGTGCGGCTGTACCGTCCGGGGCAATCCGAGCCGGCCGCCTACCACGCCCCCACCTCGGTCCCGTTCACCTTCCACAAGAAGGACGGGACGCCCGGCACGCAGCACGGTGGCGACGCCAACCAAGTGTGGCGGACGTTCGTCTGCCCCTCGGACGCCACGGGCGACCGGCTCCGCGACGTGCCGGCGGCACTGCCGGACGGCAGCACCGGCCACTACTCCGCCGGGAGTTACGCCGCCAACGGACTGCTCCCGTGGAGGACCGGCGGCTTGCACCCGTCGGCGGGCACGATCCTCTTCGCCGAGCGCCCGCAGGTGTGCCGGACCGCGACGGGCGAAGAGATTTACAACCTGTGGGGCGTGGGCTTCTACAGCCCGCACATGCCGGCCTTCGCCGCGCTGACGCCGGCCGAGCCGCCCGACCTGTGGACCACCGGACACGTCGCCCCGGTCGTGCCACTGCCCGACGAAGCTGCGGCTGATCGGGACGCCCAAATCCGGGTGCGGGTCGGGACGTGGAGCGCCGCCCCGCAGGTGCCGGACTTTACGACCCCGCTCATGCGGATCAGACCGGTCCGCCCGTGCGACCCGCGACTGCCCGGTTCGCCGCACCGCGATGGCATGCAAGCGGCGATGACCGACGGGAGTGCCCGGTTGTTTGGGCCGGATACCGCCCCGTGGGTGTTCTGGGCCGCGTGCATTCCCGCTGAGACGGCGGGCCGGAAAGCGGGCGGCCATTAACAAGGGAGCCGCACGGTGTCACTGCCCGGATGATGTCTGGTTCGTGCCCGATAACGGGCGGCAGGTGGTGCAGACCGACCACCACGACGTGATCCACGCCGAGTGCCGGGACGAGGGCCGGGTGTAGGCGCTGGTCGATCACATGGAGCAGGCGGGATATCCGCTGCCGACCGAACCGCCGGACGCAACTTTCAGATGGCCGGTGTGGATGAGGTATCGCCTTATGCGTTACGCTACCGCACCTCTTTGTTCTCCTTGTCGGTGCGCCTCGATGTCGCTCTTCGGCAACGTGAGGCCGATGAACGACTTTTTGCCGTAGAAGGTCAACGCCCACAACGAGGCGTCCGGATTGTCCGTGGCAATCAGGTGGCGATACTCGAACACTCCATTGCCAATCCGCTTCGGCGTGACCGTCGCGAGCGGGCGGATGATGTTCACGTTCCACTGCTCCAGAACGTCGGGCGGCTCTTCTCGCAGGGTGTCGTCGCTGCTAACCCCGACGGCGTATTCGTCACTGAGCCGACGCCCAGTCTCGTGCCAGTACAGGCCCCGCACGGTGCGCTGGATCACGCGGAAGATGCGGACCAGATCGACCTCGAAGGCCAGACGCTTGCCGAGGAAAAGCCCACCCGGCGAAAGCACACTAACGATCCGCGAATCCGCTGCCAGCATACGGCGCAG
Source organism: Frigoriglobus sp. (assembly GCA_043741075.1). GTDB lineage: Bacteria > Planctomycetota > Planctomycetia > Gemmatales > Gemmataceae > Gemmata. The sequence goes on along the minus strand of JAYUBA010000337.1, from coordinate 4,610 downwards.
CCCGTCGGCGCGCGGTCGTTCGAGCGACTGGAAGATGGTGCCAAGATTGCCCTTCACGACTGGGTGATCGGCGACTTCCTCATCGAGACCGATTTTGAGCCGGAAGTATTCGTCATCTTTGGAAGCGCCGCCGTTGCACGCCAAACATGCGGGGACCGTGATCAGGTCGCTCGGGAGTGGCCTCTCGAAGATGTTCTTTACTGGGAGGTGATCATCCGAGATAGCTCCTGGCTTGCCGCAGTGGACGCAGATGCGCGCTGCTCTGAGTGCGAGTCGCCGCTCTGCGCGGTTCGGTCGTTTGCTGCCGGACATACCCTCTCCCGTTCGGGCCGATTCAACTGTTTACAAGACTCGGCCCTCTGACGGAAGGTTCAGAGAGAAAACCCTGGCGTCCGAAAAGCGCGCCGTTAAACCGTCAACGTCCCACCGTCGTCCCGTGGCGTGGATAGGCCACCCCGCACCACGTCCTGCAACGTCGCTCCCAACTTGTGCAACGCCACCTCGATGTTCTTGAGAGCCTGGATCGCTTGGGCATACGGGTCGTCTTGGCCGACGATGGCCCCGTCCTCGGCGGTGGCCGTTGTGCCGGACACGAACACGAATTGGCCCGCCCGGACGGCCCTGGAATAGCCCACGGTAGGCGCTCACGGCGTTCCGGTTGAATAGCGCTCTCGTCTCACGGCTCGTCCTCCCCGACAGCGTGATCGCAGCGTGGTTCGGGTATGGCACATTTCCGAGATCACAGCGAGTACCATGTTACCAGAGAGCGGGTGAGTTGCTCCATTCGCCCCGAAGGGGACTTGCGATGACCCTGACCGTGGATGTGATCTCTAACGTGATCTGTCCCTGGTGCTTCATCGGCAAGCGCCGGCTGGAGAAAGCCGTCCACTCCCTCGACGCCCAACACGAAGTCCGCGTTCGGTGGCACCCGTTCCAGTTGAACCCTTCAATGCCGAGGGAAGGCATACCCCGCAAGGACTACCGCACCGCCAAGTTCGGCTCATGGGCGAAATCGCTCGCCCTCGACGCCCAGATGAATGAGGTCGGTGCAAGCGAGGGGATCGCCTTCGCGCTGGACCGGATCGCGCGCACGCCCAACACCGTCGATGCCCACCGGCTCATCTGGTCGGCCGGCGAAGAGGGCGTGCAGGACGCGGTGGTCGAGGCCCAGTTCCGCGCCTACTTCTGCGAGGGCCGGAACGTCGGCGACCGCGAGACTCTACTCGATGCGGGGGCGTGCCCAAGAGGTACTTGATGGCAGCGAAGGGCTGGACGCGATCCGCACGGCGGAAGTACACGCTCGGCAACTGGGCGTTCAGGGCGTGCCGTTCTTCGTCTTCAACGGCGACGCGGCGCTTTCCGGGGCACAGCAACCGGAGGCGTTCCGCGCCGCGTTCGAGCGGGCAGTCGCGACCGAACGCGGCGGACCAGTGTGAGGTGTCGGGCCGGGGCCGAAGCCGGGGTGGTAAACGCCGGCGAGAGCGGGCACGAATGCACTGGAGTGGCCGCGTTCGATTCTCGGCGAGCGGATTCGCCCGCCGGCCCGCGACGGCCAACTGGCAGGAGACACGATGGGCGAGAAGAGAGACAGGTCCGGTAAGCGGGTCCGCCCGAAGACCGCCGTGCGGGGCAAGCGCTACCTGTGCGCCAAGTGCCGGAAGCGTAGCCCGGTTGCGGTGACGACCCCGGCCCCGTGGTACTGCCCGAACTGCCTGCGGGCGAACGAACACCCGGCCCCGTGACCCAACAACCCACGAACTCGGACGGGGTGACGAATGCACCTGAGCCGCACCCACCACGTCGCGATCATCTGCTCCGACTACGCCCGCGCGAAGCACTTCTACACTGCCGTCCTCGGCCTGGAGGTCGTGGCCGAGGCGTACCGGGCGGCTCGATCCTCGTACAAGCTCGACCTGCGGCTGCCCGACGGCACCCAGGTCGAACTGTTCTCGTTCCCCGACCCGCCGGCGCGGACCAGCTACCCGGAGGCGTGCGGGCTGCGGCACCTGGCGTTCGAGGTCGCCGACGTGGACGCCGCGGTCGCCGACCTGGCGCGGCACGGGGTGGTCGCCGAGACGGTGCGGGTGGACGAGTACACCGGGAAGCGGTTCACGTTTTTCAAAGACCCGGACGGGCTGCCGCTCGAACTCTATGAACGGTAACGTCGGCGCGCCGGTCAAGCGTCCGGGTCCGGCGGGTCGGTCGGCGTGTCCGGCTTCGCCTCGCCGTTGCGCTGGTAGCCGCCGCACCGGACCACCGGCTGCGGCGGGTACTTCGGGTACTCGGCGTTCGTGCGGGCCAACTCGCAGAGCAGGAATCGCGACCGTGCCGTGCGTACCTCGCGCACGTTCGCACAGGACTCGCAGATGCTGACCCGCATGACACGACTCCGGCTCACACCATAGTTCCGTGAGGTAGAGCCGCGCTCTCACCGCGCTAGGCGCATCCGATTGCCCGCCCGATAGCGGGGGTGACCCGTTTAGGGCCGGTTTTCGCCCCCCATTCGCTCACTCGGCCAGAAGCGACTGATCGATGTTTCGCGCCAGGTCGGCCGGGTCGTCGTAGATCGCGTCCGCCGCCAAGTCGGCGTCCGCCCACCCGCCGCACCGCAGGGCGATCACCCTCACCCCGGCCCGGCGCGCCGCCTCCACGTCGTAGGGCGTGTCACCGAGCATCACTACCTCCGTTGCGGGCAACCCGATTTCCTTCAGCGCCGCGTGAAGAATGTCCGGGTCCGGCTTCGACTCGGCAGCGTCGTCCGACGAAGTGGCGGCCTCGACCACCCGGTCGGCCCCGCACACTTTCAACAGCGGGCCGAGTTCGTCTTCCGTGGCCGAACTCGCCACGACCAGCTTGTACCCGCGTTCCGCCAGCAGGGCGAGCAGTTCCCGCGCCCCCCGGCACGGCCGGAGGTGCGGCAGGTACTCGGCGAGGAAGATTTCCCCCCGCCGCGCGCTGACCCGCTTCCCCTCGCGCGACTCGGCGTCCAGGCCGCACACCGTGGGGAGTAGTTTGTCCCCGCCCATCCCGATGAGTCGGCGCACGTCCCCGAAGGCGACCGTTCGTCCGCTCTCGGCGAGAGCTTTCATCCAGGCGTGGGCGTGCGCATCGTTGCTTGCAACGAGCGTCCCGTCAACATCCAGGAGGATTCCGCGAACGGCCTTCATGGTGCGTCCTCTTCGGCGCAGGCGCTCGGTCACTTGGGCGGCAGCGGGTCGGGATCGCACAGCCAGGACGGCCGCGCGTGAGCAGGGATCAGCAGTTTGAGTGCCGCGTGGGCCGAATGCACCCGATTGAGTGACCGGTGCCGACACCGCCTCGCCCGTCGGGCCGGGGACGCGCCCGTCGCGGATTTGTCCGACCGGCACGGCCCGTGCAACGCTTCGAGCGGCCGAACGGATGCGCCCCAAAAGTACACGAGGTTCCGATGCCGACCGCACACGCCCCCACCCGCCGCCCGGCCCCAACTCGCCCCGTCGCCGAGCTTCTCTTGGAAATCGCGTATCACCTGCACGCGACCCGGATCGTGGCGCGACGACCCGGCCCGACATCCGCGCCGAAGTCCGAGGTGCTGCGGCCGAAGGCCGCCCCCGGATCACTCGCGACCCCGTGTGCCACCGCGTCGTAACCGACCGCACCGTGTGTGCGCGGGCCTGTACACCGTCGCCGCGACCCGCGCCCGACTGATCCGGGCGAACACAACGCCGGTCGTCGAACCGGGCCGCTCGCGCGTCGCACAGGTCCGCGAGGGCCTCGAATACGTCTGGGCAAACAAACTGGTGCTGGGGGCGATCTCACTCGACCTGTTCGCGGTCCTCCTGGGCGGGGCCGCGGGGCTGCTCCCGGTGTTCGCCCGCGACGTGCCGCACGTCGGCCCGGCCGGGTTCGGCGTCCTGCGGGGGTCACCCGCCATCGGGGCGCTGCTCGTGGCCGGGTGCCTCGCGGTCCGACCGATCCGCCGCCACACCGGGCCGAAGATGTTCGCGGCGGTGGCCGCGTTCGGCCTGATGACCCTCGCCTTCGCGTACTCGGAGTCGTTGCTCCTTTCGGTCGCGTGTTTGGCCGTGCTGGGCGGGGCCGACATGGTGTCGGTGTTCACGCGCCAGAGCCTGGTTCAGATCGCCACCCCGGACCGGATGCGCGGGCGCGTGTCGGCCGTCCCGACGCTGTTCATCGGGGCGTCGAACGAGTTGGGCGAGTTCGAGAGCGGGGTCACGGCCCGGTTTCTGGGTCCGGTCGGGGCCGTGGCGGTTGGGGGCGTGGGCGCGCTGCTCGTGACGGCCGTGTGGGCGTGGCTGTTCCCGTCGCTGCGGCGAGCGGATCGGTTGGTGTGAGGGCCGCATGGAACCGCTCGGGCGATCCGCTCGCCCGTCGGCGTTCGTCGTCAACAAGGCACCGTGCCGTGAACGGGCACAATGAGGCCCGCCGATCCCGTCGGTCGAGGACCTGATGGTCGGGCTTCCCTCCCGCCTGAGCCTTCAACCCAGGCGAAGGTAAGCACGTCACCGATGGCGGATTGTAACGGCCGCTCCTCAAACCAAACCTGCTGGTGCTTTGGTCACGGCGACGGGCCATGATCTGGCGGGTCGCGGACGCGGCCCCGCCGCTCC
>JAYUBA010000336.1:0-2186 GCA_043741075.1 Frigoriglobus sp. | reverse complement strand
TGCAGGGAGGGGGCTGGGGGGTGGGTCTTCAGAGCGGCCCTTTGCTCGTCACCGACCTGAGCAACCGGGCGATGCCGCTCATCCGCTATCAGGTCGGTGACGTGGTCGTTCCTTCTTCGCGCGTGTGCAAGTGCGGGCGCGGGTTGCCGCTCATCGAGCGCGTCGAGGGCCGCGACGCGGACTACGTTCTCACGCCCGCGGGGCACCTCATCTCCGGCATCTCGCTCACGGAGAACTTCGCGGTGCTGATCCCCGGCACGGCGCAAGTGCAGATCGTTCAGGAGTCGGTCACGCAGTTGCGCATCCGGCTCGTGGTGGACGACGCGTTCGGCGACCTGAGCCGGCGGAAGATCGCCGACCTCGTGCGCGACACGTTCGGCGAGAGCGTGCGGCACGACGTGGAACTGGTGGACGCGATCCCGCAGGAGCCGAGCGGCAAGTACCGGTTCTGCATCTCGAAGGTGGCGCGGGAGCGGTTGGAGGCGATGAGCGTATGAGTAAGGAACCTAACCCCCCAACCCCCTTCCCTAAGAAGGAAGGGGGAGCCGGATTTAGCCCCTCTCCCCGTGGGGGAGGGGTTGGGGAGGGGCCTCCGCCCCGCGTCTCCGTCGTGATGGCCGCGAAGAACTACGCCCGGTTCCTGCCGGAAGCGGTCGAATCGGTGTTCGCGCAGACCTTCGCCGACTGGGAACTCGTCGTCATCGACGACGGCTCGTCCGACGACACGCCCGCGGCGTGTCGGCCGTACCTCGCGGACCGCCGCGTGCGGTACGTCCGCTCCGACACGCTCGGCCAGCCGCGCGCGAAGAACCTCGGCATCGGACTGAGCCGCGGGCCGCTCGTCGCGTTCCTCGACGCCGACGACGCGTGGGAACCGACCAAGCTCGAAAAGCAACTCGCGGTCTTCGACGCGAAGCCCGATATCGGCGTGGTGTTCAGCAAGCGCGCGCTCATAGACGAAGCGGGCAGGGCACTGTCCGCGAAGCCGGCGAGCGGCTTCCCAACGGGCTTCGTGCTCCCCCACATGTTCACGCAGAACTTCGTGTGCTTCTCGTCGGCGGTGGTGCGGCGCGACGTGTTCGCGCACGTCGGCCGGTTCGACCCGCAATGGGACCTGGCCATCGACTACGACCTGTGGCTGCGCGTCGCGAAGTTCCACCGGTTCGATTTCGTGGACGAGGAGTTGGTCCGCTACCGCACCGGGCACGGGAACCTGTCGAAGAGACTCCGCGACCGCGTGGACACCGCGATGTCCATCATGCACCGCGCGGAGACGCGCTACGGCGTTGCCGATGAAGTGCCGGCGGACGTGATCGCGGACGGATACGCTTCGACGTGCCAGACGCTCGGCTACACGCTGCGCGGGAGCGAGCCGCTCGCGGCCGTGCGGTGGTATCTGCGCGCGCTGAAGTGGCCGGCGCGGCGGGTCATTTCGCTGAAGGGGCTGGTGGCGAGCGCACTGGCCGGGGTACGCGGAAGGCGTACCGCCGGCGCGCCGGAGAACGCCACGGCGAACGTGTAGGACAGGCTTCCAGCCTGTCCTGCCGAGCCAAGAAGACAGGACAGGCTGGAAGCCTGTCCTACGAAGATCAATACAGCCCCAAATCCATCGAGTTGGCGAGCGCCCGCGCGACCCACCACGCCCCGCTCCGCCACTTGGCGTGAATCTTCACCACCGCCAGTTGGCCGGGGTCGATGGCGATGTCCGGGTCCGTCAACTCGACTTCTACCAGGTACACCTGCGCCAACGGGACCAGCACGTTCGGGTCTTCGTTCGGCTTGACGGCCAACGACCCGCCGCCCCGCTGGGTGAGCGCCAGCGGCACCGACGCCGCGTTATGCAACGGGAGCCGCCGCACCTTGCCGCTGAACGTGCGGTCGCTCCGCCCCATCGCGTACACCGACACGTCCAGTTCGCCCCACTCCGCCATGTCGTCGCGCAGCACGCGGAAGTTCGGCGGCGTCACCGGCACCTTCACGATCAGCCGGCCGGGGTCGCCCACCGCGAACAGCGGCATCGTCTCGGTGAACCCCTTGTCGAACAACTTGCCGACCTCCTCGCGCTTCGGGGCGGTGACCAGGAACCCGTCGCGCGGCGCCTTCATCTCGCGCACGCGGCCCTGCCGGGCCTCCAGCCGCGCGACCTCGTCGGTCGCCGTTTCCGCCTTCGCGCCGGCCCGCCGCTG
>JAYUBA010000335.1:0-7331 GCA_043741075.1 Frigoriglobus sp. | reverse complement strand
GACCGTTGTAACCGTTGCCACTTCACAGAAAGTCTACATTCCGCAAATGACGGAGTTACAACCCGCGCGCGAAGACGGGGGACGCGCGGGTTTTGAAGGGTTTTACGGCTCGTCCGCGACCACCACCGGGGCGGTCTTCGGGGCTTCCAGGTCGGACGCGTCGAACCGGTTCTCGCTCTGGAGTTGCTTGAAGATGGCGACCGTCTCGCGGATGCCGTATACGAGCGGCGTCTTCGGCATCGGGCCGAGGTCGCGCTGCAAGCCGTCGTCGGACAGGTCGTAGGCGATGGCGATTTGCGTGGTGCCGAACGTGACCAGCTTCGCCGCCTCCGGCAGCACGGTCGCGAGCGCCGCGTGGAACTCCTTCATCGCGATCACGGCCCCGCGCAGGTTGTAGCTCTTCGCCCCCTTGTACGGCCGGTCCATCGCGTGGATGAATGTCTTCGCCACATCGTCCACATATTGGAAGTCGCTCGACCCGCCGAAGTTGATGTGGTACGGGCGGCCGAGCAGCACCGCCTTGATGGCCTTGGTCGGCTCGCTGGTCATGCCGAGGTCGCGGCCGACGCCGTACACGGTCCACGGCCGCAGCCCGACCGACGAGATGCCGAAGTCCTGGAAGTAGATGCGGGCGTTCCCCTCGTTGCAGCACTTGAACACGCCGTACTGCGTGCTCGGGACCAGCGGGGCGTCGTCGGGTTGCGCGCCGGCGGGGTACTTGTCCGGCCCGCCGAACACCGCGGCGCTGCTGGCATACACCAGGCGCTTCACCTGGTCGCCGGCGGCCTTCACCGCCTCGAACACCGCGAGCGTGCCGAGCACGTTCACCTTCGCCCCGAGCATCGGGTCGGCCCGGCACGTCGGCACCTGAAGGCCGGCGAGGTGGATGATGTGCGAAATCTTGTGCGAGGTGATCGCGGCGGAGAGCGCCTTGAGGTCGCAGACATCGCCCTGGACGAAGGTGACCTTCGCGACTTCGGCTTCCGGCAGGACGAGCCGCAGGCGGCGGGCGTCTTCGCGCAGGTCGTAGACCCACACCCGGTCGCCGCGGGCGAGCAGGTTGCGGATGATCCAGGCCCCGATGAACCCGTACCCGCCGGTAATCAGCACGCGCATCGACAGACTCCAAAGCAGAAGAGGACTAACCACAGAGGCACAGAGGCACAGAGAAAGGCAGGAGAAGAATTGTTTTAAGAACTCTATCTCTCTTTGCCTTCCTCTGTGCCTCTGTGCCTCTGTGGTTAGTCCTGCTTTTGTCCGCTGTCTTATTCTTTCCCTTCCGCGGCGTCGCCCACGTTCTCCTGGGCCACCTTGGCGATCGTCACGAGTTTGTCGCCGTCGTTCAGGTTCATCACCCGCACGCCCTGCGTGTTGCGGCCGACGATGCGGATGTCTTCCACCTTGCTGCGCGTCACCATGCCGTCCTTGGTGATGAGCATGATCTCGTCGCCGTCGCGGACGCTGGTGATGCTAATCACCTTGCCGTTCTTGGCGTTTACCTTCACGTCCTTCACGCCCTTGCCGCCGCGGCGCTGGAGCCGGTATCGCATCCCCGACGGGTCGCTCTCGGCCTCGCCCTCCGGCGCGTCGCCCTCGGCCTCGACCACCTCCGGCTCGGTGCCGGCGACCTCGTCGTCGCCCTCCGCCTCGCCTTCCGGCGTCGCGGTGTTCACGCCGAAAGGCGTCCGCTTGCCGTAGCCGTTCTCGCACACCGTGAGGAGCAGCCCGTCCGGGTCGGCCACCACCATGCCGACGATCGCGTCGCCCGTGCCGAGCCGGATGCCCCTCACCCCGCGGCCGGTCCGGCCGATCGGCCGGGCGTTCGACTCGCGGAAGCGGATCGCCATGCCCTTCTGCGTGCTGAGGATGATCTCGTCGCCCGCTCGCGTGAGCGCCACGTCGATCAGTTCGTCGCCGTCGTCGAGCGTGAGGCCGATGACGCCGCCGGCCCGCACGTTGCTGTACGCCATCAGCTCCGTCTTCTTCACGATCCCCTGCCGCGTCGCCATGAGCAGGTACTGGTTCTCCGCGAACTCGCGGACCGGCACGATGCTGGTGATCTTCTCTTCGGCCGCGAGCGACAGCACGTTGGCGATGCTGCGGCCGGGGCTGGTGCGCGCCGCCGTCGGAATCCGGTACACCTTCAGCCAGTACATCCGCCCGGTGTTGGCGAAGCACAGCAGGTACGCCTTCGTACTGGCGACGAAGAAGTGCTCGACGAAGTCTTTTTCGCGCAGCCCGCCCTGCACGCCCTTCCCGCCGCGGCCCTGCACCCGGTACTCGGTCAGCGGCATCCGCTTGACGAACCCCTCGTGCGTGATGGTGACGACGTTCGGCTCGTCCACGATCAGGTCTTCCGGGATCGCGTCGCCGTCGCCGTCGGTGATCTCGGTGCGGCGGGCGTCGCCGTACTTCGCGGCCATCTTCTCCAGGTCGTCGCGGATCACGGCCCGGATGTTGGCGTCGTCGGAGAGCAGCGTTTCGTACCCGCGGATCAGGTCGCGGAGTTGCATGTACTCCTTCAGGATCTCGTCGCTCTCGAGCGCCGCGAGTTGGCCGAGTTGGAGCCGGACGACGGCTTCCGCTTGTTGCTCGGTCATCTTGTATTCGGCCACGGTGCCGAGTTCGCGCTGGAGCGCGGCGAACGGGACCGCGCCGATGGCGCGCTCCATCAGGCCCGCCGCCACGCCCATTCCTTGCAGCCGCTCCTTCGCCTGACCGCGGTTGGCCGACGTGCGGCAGATCTTGATGACCTGCTCGATGTCGGCGATGGCGATGAGTTGCCCTTCGAGGACGTGCCCGCGGCGCTTGGCCTCGCGGAGCATGAACTCCGTGCGCCGCCGGATGACGTGGAGGCGGTGCTCCAGGAACTTCTGGAGCATCTCCTTGATGGTCAGCTCGCGCGGGCGGCCGTCCACCAGCGCGAGCATGATGACGCTGACCGTTTTCTGGAGCTTCGAGTACTGGTACAGTTGGTTGAGGATGAGGTGCGGGTCGGCCCCGCGCTTGAGTTCGACGACGAGGCGCACCGGCTCGCCGTTGCGGGCGCTCGATTCGTCGCGGATGCCGCTGATGCCGGCGATCCGCTCGTCCTTCACGAGTTGACCGATCTCCTCGGTGAGCGCGTTCCGGGTCACCTGGAACGGCACTTCGGTGATGAGGATGGTGGGCGACTTCCCCTTGCCCTCTTCCACCACCTTCGCGCGGGCGCGGAGCGTGATGCGGCCGGCCCCGCGGGCGTAGGCGTCGAGGATGCCCTGCCGGCCCATGATCTGCCCGCCGGTCGGGAAGTCCGGGCCGGGGATGATGTCGATGATCTCGCCGAGCGTCGCGTCCGGCTCGTCGATCAGCTTCACCAGCGCCTTGCACACCTCGCGCAGGTTGTGCGGCGGGATGTGCGTCGCCATGCCGACCGCGATGCCGTCGGAGCCGTTGACGAGCAGGTTCGGGAACTTGCCCGGCAGCACGAGCGGCTCGCGGTACTTGCCGTCGTAGTTGTCGATGAAATCGACGGTGTCGCGCTCGAGGTCTTCGAGCAGTTCGCCCGCGGCGGCCGTGAGCCGGGCTTCCGTGTACCGGTGCGCGGCCGGCGGCAGGCCGGCGATGGAGCCGAAGTTCCCCTGCCCGTGGACGAGTTTGTAGCGTAAGTTCCAGTCCTGGGCCATGCGCACGAGCGAGTCGTAAATGGACGCGTCGCCGTGCGGGTGGTACCGCTTCATCGTCTCGCCGATGATACCGGCGCACTTGCTGGTGGACGCATTCGGCCCCAGGCCGAGGTCGTTCATCGCGACGAGGATGCGGCGCTGCGACGGCTTCAGCCCGTCGCGCACGTCCGGCAGGGCGCGGCTCACGATGACGGATTGCGCGTACGTAAGGTAACTGTCCCGCAGTTCGTCTACGATGTCCAGCGGGTCTACCGGCGCGAGGGTCGGCGGCAGGTCGTCGGGGCCGGGCGGCGGTGGTACGGGGTCGGCCAAGAGCGCTCCTCGGAAAATGCCGTCCGCGGCCGGAAACTCCGGCTCATTCCCTGGCGACTGTCGTACCGCGGAGAACGTCGATATTTTAGCGGAAACGGGCCTCGCGAACCAGCACAGTCGGGCCGCGACCGACCCTTTTTCTCTCGCCGGAAGTTCAATATGGGTAGGCTGTTCGGACAGGGCCACTCCGCGAGCGCCGGGAACCTCTTTCAGATAGGATGTGTCATGCGTGCGACGGTGTTTTTCACGGCCTCCGCGGCGCTCCTGTGGGGCGGCGTCGCGTGGTCGCAACCGGAGCCGAAAGGCGCGAAGACGGACGCCACGTCCGCCGCGAAGCCGACGCCCGCGGCCGAGTTCACGCGCGCCAAATCGCTCAAGACGAAGGTGAACGCGAGTTTCACCGACACGCGGCTGGGCGACGTGCTGAAGGAGTTCGCGGCGCAGGTGGACATGCGGGCCGACGCGCAACTGCTGTGGGCCTACGGCCCGGACTTCCCGTTCGCGAAGAAGGTGACGTTCGCGTGCAAGGAGAAGCCGTTGGAGGTCGCGCTGGACGACCTGTTCAAGAAGACCGGCGGGTTGGGCTACGTCGTCGTCTCGAAGGACGGCGCCAAGCACGACGGCTGGGTGCTGCTGACCACCACCGGCGAGCGCGGGGTCGAGAAGCCCGAAGTGAAGGTGACCGACGCGGAGGAGGCGGACGCGGTCGATAAGCTCGCGCTGGCGAAGAAGCTGATCGACGCCGGCAAGACGGATTCGGCGAAGACGGTGCTCGCGTACATCGCGAAGAAGTGGCCGACGGCGACGGCCACCGCCGAGGCGAAGGAACTGCTGGCGAAGCTGGAGAAGTAGTGCGTCCGCCACGAGGGACGGACGCCCGGTGCGGCCTCACCCGCCGACCTTGATGGGGTTGGCGGCGGTGACGTACACCACGTTCGGAACGGCCGTGCTGGCCCCGAACTTGCCCGTGCTGAACTCCAGGACGTTGGTGCCGGTGAACCGCCCGAAGGTGACGTCGATGATCACCACGGCGGGCTTCCCGAAGGTCGCGGGGGCCACCGCCTGCGTGTACTCGGTGATGTTCTCGGTCACGCCGTCCGGGTTGTTGTACAGGACCGCGAGGCCGTTGACCGAGTCGAGCTTCTCGGCCAGGAGCATGCCGCCGGTCGTCATCAACCCGACCGCGATGCCGGTGCTCCCGTCGGTCGCCTGGTAGGTGCTGACCCACCGCACGTTGGTGAGGCCGACCGGCTGGAGCCCGCCGGCGGTGGTGAACTCCTGGAGCGTGCCGACGATGTCGTTGCTGGTTGAGGTGGTGTTGCTCACCAGGATGTCGATGCGGACGTTCCCCTTCGAGTCGTACGCGGTCCCCATGTCGAGGATCGGTTTACCGAACTGGGTGTTGGTGAGGGTGAAGTTGAAGCCGTTCGCCGTCTCGATGTGCTGGGCGCTGCCGTCCACGAACACGATGTCGGCCCCCAGCCCGCCCTTCTTGTCGAGGAACCCCTGGGCGGTGCGGATGTTCGTGAACGAGGTGGTGGTCGAGACCCCGCTCGGATCGACCACGACCAGCTTGTTCGTGGTGTCCACGATGAATTGGTACTGGCCGGCGGCGGTGATGACCGAGCTGACGCTCGGCAGGTCGCGCGCGCCCAGCGTCTCGAGGTTCGGGCGGAAGGCGTTCGGCCGAGTGGACTGCGTGGGCTGGGTCGCCTTGCGGGCGAACACGTTGCGGAGCCACTGCATGATCGGACCTCTCGGTGTAAAACAGGGTGGGAAACGGGGCTCGTCTCGTTTCAGGTTCCTCGTAGCGGGTACTTCTGCTTCGCAATTGGGGAATCCGATCCGGGGTCGCTACGAGGAACCTGAAACGGGACTAGTGGTATAAGCGATACTCAAGATACAATTCGGACAAGAAAAATAGCAACGGCAAAACGGACATTCTGGGACGATTGGGAGGCTTGTGCGGCCGGTCGTGATTTCGCGTCGGGTATCGTCGCGCTGTAAACCCGCGCCAACGCTGGCCGGGGTCAAGCGAGGAGGGACCGCTGTGAGCGGCATCGGGGGAAGCCGGGACGTGCCGTGGAAAAAGCCGGAGCGGGCGGGGCCGGACGGCTTCGTCGGCCGGGGCGGCGACCTGTTGCCGCGGACGCTCCTGCGCGCCTACGCGGAGGGCGTGTTCCCGTGGTACAACGAGGGCGACCCGATCCTGTGGTGGTCGCCGGACCCGCGCGGCGTGATCGAACTGTACGCCGACGCCTCAACTCACCCCGACGCGACACCCGGCTACGGCGGGCTGCACGTTTCGCGCCGACTGGCCCGCACGATCCGTTCGGGGAAGTTCCGCGTCACGGTCAACGATTGCTTCGAGACGGTGATGCGGGCGTGCGGCGCGGGCCGCGAGGAGGGCACCTGGGTGACCGACGACATGGTCGCCGCGTACACGGAGTTGCACCGCCAGGGCCACGCGCACAGCGTCGAGAGTTGGGTCGGGGACGAACTGGCGGGCGGCACCTACGGCGTGTGCATCGGGGGGGTGTTCGCGGCGGAGTCGATGTTCACCCACATCACCGACGGCTCGAAGGTGGCCCTGGCGGAGCTCGTGTCGCGCCTGCGCGAGCGGGGGTTCGCGCTGTTGGACGTGCAGATGAAGACGGAGCACACGGGCCGCATGGGCGCGAGCGAGGTGCCGCGCACCGAGTACCTGAAGCGGCTCCGCAAGGCGGTCGCGCTGCCCGGCCTGAGCTTCGCGTGAGCGGGCTACCTGCCCGCCGTCAGCCCGGCCACGAACGCATCGACATCCGGGCACGTGACGGCGAGGCGCAAGAGCGCCTCCAGCCGGGTTTCGTCGGTCACGGAGTCGAGGGGCGCCACCCGATCCGAGGGGACACTCCCGAATCGCACTTCCACTACCGCCAGTACGTTCTTCCGGAACGCTTGCGCCCGGATCAGTTCTTTCACCTCATCCAGAACGGGAGATTCGATCATGACTTTGGCACCTCCGAACAGGTTGAGGAAGCGACGGTCGGGGAAGGCCAAACCCGCGAGGATCTGGGTGACGGCCATCAGCCCGGCGCGGTCGTTGGGGTCGGGCACTTGAACCAGTCGGTCGCGGCAGCGGGTCATCAGTTCGTCGGGGCCGAGCGTTGTGCGCGTGAGTGGCACCCACGGGATCAGACCCACATCCGGCGAGGCCAACAGCGGCTCGGCGTCCAGCTCCCACAGCCGCACGACCGGCCACGTGCCGCCGATCCGGGTGCGCCCGCGCGGGCTGGTCCGCTCCGACGCCCCGGTCACGATCATCTTACCTTTGGGTTTGAGAACCAGCGACACCACTTCGGGCACGCTCTTCCG
>JAYUBA010000334.1:0-2188 GCA_043741075.1 Frigoriglobus sp. | reverse complement strand
AGCGCCTCCGTGGCCTTGCCCTGGAGGCGCGACTGCTCCTGCTCGAACTTCTTGTCGAGGTCCTGCTTGAGTTGGTCCTTCACCTTCTCGCGGAGGTTCTTCTCGTTCGGCCCGACATCGTTGAAGCCGGTGGCCTCGCGCTTGACTTCCTGATCGACCGTCTCCTCGGTCTCGGCCTTCACGGTCACCTCGCCGCTGCACGGATCGACCTTCACGGTCAGGTCGCCGTCCGTGCGCTCCATCGTGCCGTCGTCCTGCTCCGTGAAGCCGCGCTTCTTCAGCTCCTCCTTGAGCAGCGTGGCCATGTCTTCGGGCGGGAGGATTTCGAGGATCTCGAGTTGCGTGCAGATCTCGTCCCCGGCCTTCAGGTGGCGGGATTCCGATTCCTTCACGGTGATGCGGTACGCGCGGCTCATGGCGTCTCCAGTGGGTAGTGGGCAGTGGGCAGCAAGAAAACCGGTTCGGACCTCTCGCGATCATCCGGGGCTGTCGGCGGGGTTCTCGGCTGTCGTCTGTCCACCGCCCACTGCCGGCTGCCCACCGCTCACGGGTCCGCGGAGCGGTTCGAGCATCTGCACCGCGGCGCGGGCGCGGGCGGCGACCCGGTCGCCGTTCGCCGCTTCCCACTCCGCCTTCCACATCTGGCTCGCCTGGTAGTCCTCGTCGAAGTACCCGACGTAGCGGGCGCGCTCCTGCCAGGCTTCCAGCGTTTCCATCTGTCGCGGGAGGGCCAGCGCCGACCGCTGCGTTTCGAGCCGGTCGGCGAGGCGCGGCGGGCCGCTCCCCTGTAACCCGCCGGTCCAGAACACCGGCGTCATATCGGACGTGAGCATCGCCGCGTTGGTTCGCAAAACGAAACGCGCAAGATCGGTGCGGCGGGCGGATTCGGCCGCTTGCAGGAAGGCCCGCAGCGCGACGAACTCCGCCTGTCCCTGCTGCCGCATCTTCTTCCAGTCGCCGATCTGACCCTTCGCGCGCTCGGAGCGAATCCACCGGTGCGCGAGGTGCGTCTGGAGGCATTCGAGCAGCACCGCGCGCTGGCCGGTGAACAGCGGGGCGAAGTCCGGCGGTTGCGGCTTACTGCCGTCCGGGTCGGTCACGTCGCCGGGGTTCGTGAGCCAGCAGAACGGGTTCCGCGTGAACGCGTCCTTCCGCCGCAGCGCCGCGAGCACGTCCGGGTCCGACTTGGTCGCGTCGAACGCGAGGCAGAAGAACAACTCGTCGGCCGGGGTGAGCGCCTTGGGCGCCGCGTCCCACGCCTGCTTCGTCTCCTGCACCTTCTCCGCGGTCGCCCACATGAGGAAGTCGAGGACGGGGCGCGAGAACTGGAGCGAGCGTTCGTCGAGCGGGGTGCGCTCCCACACGCGGCCGGGCGCGGGGGCGTTGGCCCGCAAGAACTTGTCGTTCCGCCAGCCGCCGGAGCGGGTGAGGAACAGCACCGACGCCTTGCCGAGCGTGTCCTTCACCAGATCGACGGCACCGGCGCTGAGGCAGTCCGGGCGGGCTGCGGCCGTGCGCACCAGTTGAAGCCCCTGGTCGGCGGGGAATGCCCCCACGAAGAAGCGCAGGATGCGGAGCAGGTTGAACTCGAACTTCGACACCTGCCGCGGCCCGTCCGGTTCCGGCGGTCGAGTCGGTGCGACGGCGGGGCGCATCATTGGGTGTCAGTCCCCTGCTTGCGGGTCGTGCCAGTTACGGTCGGGAGCGGAACCGGCTTCTTCCGTTTCCAGCCCTTCCACAAGCCTACTGCATCCGCGGCCGGAAAGCCATTCACGCTGATCCCGGCGCGGTCCACGCGAATCTCCAGCGTGTTCTTCTGCCGCCACTGCTGGTCGTAGGAGTAGCGCGGCGTGAGGAAGTGGATGCGCTGGTTCCGCGATCCGATCCACCGGCGCTCGGTGTCCGGTTGCTCGCGGACGTACGGGCCGTCCACGAGGATGTCGGTCGCGGCAATCAGTTCCGCGACCTCCGGTTCCGCCCGCGCCTGCAACTCCTCGATCGTGTGACCGCTGAAGACCATCACGGACAACCCCAATTGTCGCGACGCCCGCGCGAGTGCGAGTGCCGCGACCGCGTGCGAGAACGGCTCGCCGCCCATGAGGGTGATCCCTTCGACGCCGCTTTCTTCCGTGCTTCGCGCGAGCCACTCCGTCATTTCACGCAGCGTCTTCGTCTGCCCGCCCTTGAA
>JAYUBA010000333.1:0-2189 GCA_043741075.1 Frigoriglobus sp. | reverse complement strand
GTCGCTGACGCTCCGGGTTCGCCTGAACCAGAGGTTTTCTCATGCACTCCTTCTGCGACGGTATCACGCGGCGCGACGCCATCCGCGTCGGCACCGCGGCCCTCTTCGGCTCCGCCCTCGGGCTGCCGCAGTTGCTCCGCGCCGCCGACGGCGCGAAGCCCAAGACGGACGTGTCGCTCATCTTCATCTTCCTGCACGGCGGGCAGAGCCACCTCGACACGTTCGACCTCAAGCCCGACGCGCCGGCCGAGTTCCGCGGCGACTTCAGCCCCATCAAGACCAAGATTCCCGGCCTGTCTATCTGCGAACTGCTGCCGAAGGTGGCGACGCAGGTGGACAAGTTCTCGCTGGTGCGGTCCTTCCGGCACCACAACTCGGACCACGGCCCGGCCGACCACTACATCCTCACCGGGCACTTCCCGGCCGCCGGCTTCAACCCGTCGCTCAGCCCGAACAACCAGCGGCCGAGCGTCGGGTCGGTCGTGTCGAAGAAGCTCGGACCGAAGGGGTCGGTGCCGGCCTACGTCGCGCTGCCGAAGTTCCACCCCAGCGGCGGGCCGGCGTACCTCGGCGCGAACCACGCGCCGTTCGTCATCGACGCCGACCCGAGCGCGCCGAACTTCAGCGTGCCGGACCTCGTGCCGCCCCCGGCCATCGCCAGCGACCGCCTCGACGACCGCAAAAAGCTGCTCGAAACGGTGGACCGCTTCCACCGGGCCGCGGAGTCGAAGGCGAACGCCTCGGCCGGCGCGATCGGCGCCTTCCGCGACAAGGCGTTCGACCTGATGACCTCGCAGCAGGCGAAGAAAGCCTTCGACATCCACGCGGAGGCGGACAAGGTGCGCGACGAGTACGGCCGGCACTCGCTCGGCCAGAGCTGCCTCATGGCCCGGCGGCTGGTGGAGGCCGGCGTGCGGTGCGTCACCATCGACCACTCGAACTGGGACACGCACGACGGCAACTTCGGGGTGCTGAAAGGCTCGCTGCTGCCGATGTACGATTCCGCGATCAGCACGCTGTTCCGCGACCTGAGCGACCGCGGGATGCTGGACAGCACGCTCGTCGTTGCGACGGGCGAGTTCGGCCGCACGCCGCGGATCAACAAGAACGCGGGCCGCGACCACTGGGGGCCGGCGTTCACGGTGCTGCTCGGCGGCGGCGGGATCAAGCCGGGCGTGGTGGTGGGCAAGACGGACGCCCGCGCCGAGAAGCCGGCGTCCGACCCGTACGGCCCGGAAGACCTGTTCGCGACGATGTACACGCTCATGGGCATCGACCCGAAGGCCGAGGCCTACACGCCCGACGGCCGCCCCGTCGCGCTGGTCACCAACGGCAAGGTGATGTCGGAGTTGGTGTAGGAAGCCAGCAAGCAGAAATTAACCACAGAGGCACAGAGAGCACAGAGGAAGACAGACAACCGAGTTGATACCGTGACCGAGAACCCGTGGCTTCACCTGCCGACCGAACCGCCCTACGTCCTCCCCGAAGACGCGGAGGCCGTTGCGCGGTTCAACCGCGCACTCGATCCGACACACAAGCACTTTCTGCACACCGACAAATTGTTACCTGAGCCGTTCATCGGGGCCAAAGACGCGCCGGTCGTGCTGCTGAGCAACAACCCCGGCATCAGTGGGACGGAAGAGAACGTCCAAGTTCGGCAAAGTATAACCTTTCGCGAATGGGTACAAAATAACCTGCACCACAAGCCTTCGGACTACCCCTTCTTCTATTTGAATCCGGAGTTCAGAAAGGCCGGAGGGGGCGATTGGTGGGACCGAAAACTGAAGTCGCTCCTCGCGCGGTTCGAGCGCAAGGTGGTCGCCCGGTCCGTGTTGAACGTCGTGTATTTCCCTTACCCCTCGCTGCGCTTCGGGCACAAGCGACTCCGCCTGTCGTCTCAGGATTACGGGTTCAGCTTGGTGCGCGACGCCGTCAGCCGGAACGCGGTCATTGTCCTGATGCGACCGGGCAAACAAGAGGCGTGGGAGGCGGCGGTGCCACAATTGAAGGGCTACGGCCGCTTCTATTCAGTGAAGAACCCACGGACTCCGGTCATCAGTCCGAACAACTGCGCCGGGTATTCTGAAGTCGCAGGGCGTGCGCACTATTTTCCCGCTTGGAAATCGCAGGTTTTGAGCGACCACTACCGCTGAAACCAGCTAATCGCTGGCCTCCGAATTCTGGAAATC
>JAYUBA010000332.1:0-2190 GCA_043741075.1 Frigoriglobus sp. | reverse complement strand
GCCTCGCCCTCCCAAACCCCTCGCCCTCCCAAGCCTCGCCCTCCCAAACCGCCGGTGCAGGTAAATGCAATGCGCAGACGTGTCGTTATCACCGGGATGGGCGTCGTCACCCCGCTGGGGCACAGCGTGGGCGAGCTGTTCGCCAGCCAGATCGAGGGCCGCACCGCCGTCGCGCCCATCACGCACTTCGACGCCCGCACGTTCCCGACCTCGTTCGCCTCCGAGGTGAAGGGCTTCGACCTGGCGAAGTTCGTCCCGGACGCGGGCCGGTTCCGGAACTGCGGCGTGAACACCCACTACGCGCTCGCCGCCGGGCGGGCCGCGCTCGCCGAAGCCGGACTGCTGGAGGTGACGGGCGACCGGTCGCGGATGGGCGTGTACCTCGGCTCCGGCGAGGGGAAGGAAGACTTCGAGGCGCTGACGCGGAGCATCGCGACGGCGACCGCACCGGGCGAGCGGGCCGCGAACATCGGGCAGGCGGTCGGGCTGCTGTACCGGTGCCTCAACGGCCCGCAGGAGAGCGAGCAGGAGATGTACGTGCCGAGCGGGCACCTCGCCAACGAGTTCGCCTTGGACGGGCCGTTCGCGTCGTGCCAGACGGCGTGCGCCGCGAGTTCGCAGGCCATCGGCGAGGCGGTCGAGATGATCCGCGCCGGCGAGGCCGACGTGATGCTCGCCGGCGGGTCGCACAGCATGATTACCCCGCTGGGCATCACCGGGTTCAACCGGCTGACGGCGCTCTCGCAGCGGAACGACAGCCCGAAGACCGCGAGCCGCCCGTTCGACCTGACCCGCGACGGGTTCGTGATCGGCGAGGGCGCCGGGCTGATCGTGTTGGAAGAACTCGAATCCGCGAAGGCCCGCGGCGCGAATATTCTGGCCGAGGTGACCGGCTACGGCTCGACGGCCGACGCGTACCGCATGACGGACCCGCACCCGCGGGGCCGCGGGGCGATCCGCGCGATGGCCGGCGCGCTGACCGACGCCGGCCTCGCCCCGACCGACATCGGTTACATCAACGCCCACGGCACCAGCACGCAGGCGAACGATTCGGCCGAAACGGCGGGAATCAAGGCGGTGTTCGGTGCCCATGCGTACAAGGTGCCGGTTTCGAGCAGCAAAAGTATGCTCGGCCACCTGATCGCCGCAGCGGGCGCGGTGGAGTTGGTAATTACGGTGATGGCGCTGCGCAAGAGTGTGATCCCGCCGACGATCAATTTGGAGACGCCCGACCCGGAGTGCGATCTCGACTACGTGCCGAAACAGGCCCGCGAGGTCCGGTTCCGCCACGCGCTGTCGAACAGCTTCGGCTTCGGGGGGCAGAACATCGCGCTGGTCGTCAGTGCGTTCGGGGGTTGAAGCCCGCCCCGCCGGGACCAATACTGTGAAGCTGATGATTTCGTTATGATTTCGTTGTCGCGACGACCCGCGCTTCATAATTTGGCATTTGCGGCGCGTGTTCTGCTAGGAATGGCAGTAACGATTATCTGGGCCGCGGTCGGGTGTCCGATCGTTTTTGTCCCCTGATTGCGTGGAGTTCGGTTCTCGGCTTGCTGTACCTATTCGTCCGTTGGAAGCGTCCCGCGCTTTTGGCCCGGCTCTTCAAGAAGGATGGGTAACGCCGGTCGCGAGCGGTTCGCCCCGCCCCTGTGTCTCGGCTCTCCGTCGGAGGTGGCTGGTGGTTTTTTGGCTCTACTTCGGGTTGCTCTTCGCCGTGCCACCGCTCCTGTATGGGTTGTGTCTCGCGGTGGTGTACCTGTACGTCCGCTGGAAGTACATGGGGTTCCTGACCCGCATCTTCCAGGAGAAGCCGCTGTTCGTCGTCCCGCGGGGCGAGCCGGACCCGCGCGCCGAGGAGGTCACCATTCCCGCGGCCGACGGCCTGGCGCTGCGCGGCTGCTACTTCCCCTCGCCCGCCCCGCAGCGCCGCGGGGTGATCCTGTTCGGTCTGGAGTTCGGCTCCAACCGGTGGGCGTGCCGCCAGTACTGTCAGGCGCTCATCGACGCCGGGTACGACGTGTTCGCGGTCGAACCGCGGAACCAGGGCGAGAGCGAGCGCGACCCGAACTACGAACCGCTCCAGTGGGTGACCGACCGCGACGTGTCCGACCTGCGGTCGGCGGTCGCGTACCTCCGCGCCCGACCCGACGCCGACCCGCGCGGCATCGGCCTGTTCGGCATCAGCAAGGG
>JAYUBA010000331.1:0-7343 GCA_043741075.1 Frigoriglobus sp. | reverse complement strand
TCTTCCTCCCCCTTCCCTTCAGGGAGGGGGGCCGGGGGGGTAGGTTCTTTCCCCCTATAACACACCTGTTCCTTCCCCCACTCTCGGATGGCCGCATGCGCTGGTCTATCGTCCGGTTGATCGCCGCGCGCGAGGTCCGGGACCAGTTGCGCGACCGGCGCACGCTGTTCCTCATCCTCGGCCTGCCGATCCTCATGTACCCGCTGTTCGTCGGGGTCGGCGTCCTGTTCGTCACCGCGCTCAAGGGGAAGAAGCTGGTGGTCGGCGTGGCCGGGGCGGAGCACCTGCCGAAGCCGCCGGCCGACCTCACCCCGCTCCTCGGCGGGGCCGGCGGGGCCGCGCACCAGATGCGCGCGTACCCGCCGCTGCTCGGCGACGACGGGCAGTTCGCGCCCCGCTACGCCGCCGACGCCCCGGACGCCGCACCGCTGGTCACCAGAGTGCTCGACACGACCGACGAGACGGCCCTGAGGGCGATGCTGGACGCGCGCCAGGTGGACGCGGTCGTCGTGGTTTCACCCGAAGCCGCGGCCAAGCTGGAGCGCGGCGAGCGGCCCGAACTGCGCGTCCTGGGCCGCGACGGCGAGGAGAACTCGAAGCTGGCCGTGCAGCGCGTCACCGGCGTGCTTCAGCGCTGGGGCGAGGACGTGAAGGCCGCCCGCTTCGCCCGCCGCGGGCTGCCGCCGGACTTCGACCGCCCGCTCGACGTGCGCGACCCGCAGTCCGAGAAGACCACCGAGAAGAAGGTGGCCGACGAGTTGCGCGACATGCTGGTGAAGGTGATCCCGTTCCTGCTGGTGATGTGGATGCTCACCGGGTCGATCTACCCGGCCATCGACATGACCGCGGGCGAGAAGGAGCGGGGCACGATGGAGACGCTGCTCATCAGCCCGGCCGAGCGGACCGAGATCGTGGCCGGCAAGTTCTTCGCCACCGCGTGCTTCGGGTTCGGCACCGCCATGTGGAACGTGCTGCTCATGGTGGTCGCGGTGGCCGCCGCCCCGCTGCTGGCCCCGAACCTGTTCGGGCAGGGCCTGCTGTCGCTACCGGGGCTGGCCGCGTGCGTGCTGGCCGCGGTCCCGCTGGCGATGCTGTTCGCGGGCGTGGCGCTGTCGCTGGGCATCTTCGCCCGCAGCACCAAGGAGGGGAACTACTACATGGTGCCGCTGTTCTTCGTGGTGCTGCCGCTGGCGTACTGGAGCATGACCCCCGGCATCGAGCTGGACGGCTTCACCCGCTGGGTGCCGCTGGCGAACGCGCTCCTGTTCCAGCAGCGACTCATGTCGGTGCGGCCGGACCCGTTCCCGTGGCAGCATGTGCCGGCGGTGTTCGGCTCGTTGGGCCTGTGCGTGGCGCTCGCGCTGTGGGCGGCGGTGCGCCAGTTCCACCGCGAAGAGGTTCTGTTCCGCGAGTCGCAGGGCGGCGGGCGCAAGCGGTCGGTACTCGCGCGGAAGTAAGGTAGAAGCCCGTGCCGGCTTTGTCTTTGACCTCCCCCCTTGAGGGGGAGGTCGGCGAGGCTTTGCGAGCCGGGTGGGGGGGGTGAAGCAACGCGAGCGGAGTAACGTCACCCCCACCCGCTGCGTTCGCAGAGCCGAACGCAGCGACCTCCCCCTCAAGGGGGGAGGTCAAAACCAATACGGGCGGCCATAACGTTGGGGCGACTTGCAGAAAAGCTGCCCCATCCTCCCTCCGAAACTCGAACCTCAAAACATCTTCGAGACCGACTCGCTTCCCCGCGGCCGGTGTGCAATACTGTGCTACACGCTGCCAAGCGCGGAGTACGTCCGATGACCGTGTCCAACGCGTCGCCCAAGTACGTCGAAGTGGCCGAAGCCCTGGAATCGCAGATCCGCGACGGGCGGTGGGACGGCGGCAAGATGCCGAGCGTCCGGGGGATCGCCGAGCAGCACAAGATCAGCGTCGTGACCGCGTCGCGCGCGCTACAGATCCTGCGCGACAAGGGGCTGATCCGGACGGTGCAACGGTCCGGGTGCTACCGCGTCGCCGCGGCGTCGGCCGACCGGTGGGCGCTCGTCCTGCGCCTCACGCCCGGCCCGTGGCAGAAGGCCACGCTCGGCCTCTCGCGGTTCGGGTTCGAGGCGCTGTCCCGCCGCGAGCCGATGCACCTGGAACCCGACGCCATCCCGCTCGCGCCCGGCATGTCCGACGCCGACGTGCGCGGGCACGTCCGCGCGGCGAAGGCGGCCGGCGTCGGCGGGGCGTTCTTCCTGCCGTCGCGGTACAGCGAGGAGGAGATGCGGCTGGACGAGCGGTTCCTGGCCGCGTGCCGCGCCGAGGCGGTCCCGGTGGTGCTGCTCGAGCGCAACCTGCGCGGCCACACCCGCGAACTGGAACACGACCTCGTGGCGGTGGACGACCTCGACGGCGCCGCCCGCGGCACCCGGCACCTGCTCGACCTCGGCCGCCAGCGGGTCGCCGTCGTCGTCGCCTCCCCGACCAGCAGCCACAACGACCGCGTGGCCGGCTACCTGTACACGCTCCACGCCGCCGCGCTCGACGCCGGCCGGCGCGCGGTCGAACTGAAGCCCACCGTCCTGTACCAGAGCCACGACCTGCCCACCCGCGACGCCTACGCGAAGCTGGCCGACCAGGTGCGCAAGCTCCGCCTCGACGGCGTGGTGTGCTACGAGGACTATACGGCGATGGGCCTCATCATCGAGCTGCTCGCCCGCGGCGTGAAGGTGCCCGACGACGTGGCCGTGGTCGGGTCCGACGACCTGCCCATCGGCAACCTGTTCACCGTCGGCCTCACCACCTACACCTACCCGTCCGAAGCGATGGCGGAACAGGCCGTGCGGCTGATGCGCGAGCGGCAGAAGAACCCCGGCCGCCGGCCGCTGAAGGTGGTGGTGCCGGGGCGACTGATCGTCCGCGAGAGTTCGGCCGGTGCCGCCGCCCACCGCGCCGCCGACGGAGGCTGAGAGCGTGGCGACCGACGCGCGGCGGGCGGACGTGGCGGTGGTGGGCGGCGGCATCGTCGGCCTCGCGTTCGCGTGGGAGGCGGCCCGCCGCGGGCGGTCCGTCGTGCTGTTCGACCGCACCGCCCGGCCGAGCGGCGCGTCGGTCCGCAACTTCGGCATGATCTGGCCCATCGGCCAACCGCCCGGCCCCGACTACCAGCGCGCGATGCGCAGCCGCGAGCGCTGGCTCGAACTGCGCGAGAAGGCCGGCCTCTGGGTCGCGGAGTGCGGGTCGGTCCACGCTGTCTACCACGACGACGAGGACGCGGTGCTGCGCGAGTTCGCGACCGCCGCGCCCGCCCTCGGCACGGCGTGCGAGTACCTCCCCGCGGCGGAAGCAGTGCGCCGGTTCCCGCCCCTCAACCCGATCAGGCTGAAGGGCGCGCTACACAGCCCCACCGAACTCGCGGTGAACCCGCCCGACGCGATCGCCCGCCTCCCCCACTTCCTCGCAGAAACCTTCGGCGTGCAACTGCGCCTCGGCGTTGCGGTCACCGACATCGAGATGCCGCGGTTGCGCACGGCCGGCGGCGAAACGTGGCACGTGGACCGCGCGTTCGTCTGTTCCGGCACCGATTTCGAGACGCTGTTCCCCGACGTGTTCGCGGAGAGAGGCATCCGCCGGTGCAAGCTCCAGATGATGAGGACCGGCCCGCAACCGGGCGTCTGGCGACTCGGCCCGCACCTCGCCGGCGGCCTCACACTGTGCCACTACAAGGCGTTCGAGCTGTGCGACACACTCGCCGCGCTGAAAGCGCGTGTTTCCGCCACAATGCCGGAGTACGTGAGGCACGGCGTTCACGTCATGGCGTCGCAGAACGACCGCGGCGAGGTGGTGATCGGCGATTCGCACGAGTACGACGCGGACATCGGCCCGTTCGACAAGTCGGAGATCGACGACCTCATCCTGAGCTACCTCCGCGGTATGCTGCGGTTGCCCGACTGGCGGATCGCCGCGCGCTGGCACGGCGTGTACGCGAAGCACCCGACGAAGCCGTTCGTGACGGCCGAACCGCAACCGGGGTGCGTGGTCGCGGTCGCCCCCGGCGGGGCCGGCATGACGATGTCGTTCGGCCTCGCGGCGGACTGGTGGGAGGCCAACGCGTGACACAGGTGCGTGTTCTTGTGGTGCGGGCCTCTGGCCTGCATCGCGTGAGAGCAGGCGGGACGCCTGCACCACAATGGGAGGCGCACGACGCCCGCGCGAAGGTGGTCGCGCAGGCGACACCGCCGTTCGCGCACTTCCGCCACTACTTGGAGCGATGCTTCCGTGACGACCAGACCGGTTGAAATCAAGCTCGTCGTCTTCGACTGGGCCGGCACCACGATCGACTTCGGGTGCATGGCCCCGACCAATGCGTTCGTCGCTACCTTCGCAACGAGGGGCATCGCGGTCACGGTCGCGGAGGCGCGCGGACCGATGGGGCTTCACAAGAAAGACCACCTCCGCGCGATGCTCCATACCGAGAGCGTGTCCGCGAAGTGGCGCGGAGCCGTCGGCCGCGACTGGAGCGAGGCGGACGTGGACGACCTCTACCGCGACGTGACCCCGCGGCATGTGGAAGCCGCTGAGCAGCACAGCGAACTAATCACAGGCGTTCCTGTGCTAGTCAGTTTGCTTCGCGCGTCAGGCTTGAAGATCGCCGCGACGACGGGCTACTTCCGCGCCGCGGCGGGTGTCGTTCTCACCGCCGCGAAGCGCCAGGGCTACGAGCCGGACTTCAACATCTGCGCCGACGACGTGCCCGCCGGGCGCCCGGCCCCGTGGATGATCTTCCGCTGCATGGAGGCGCTGAACGTGTACCCGCCGGCCGCGGTGGTGAAGGTGGGCGACACCGTCATCGACATCGAGGACGGCCGCAACGCCGGGTGCTGGAGCGTCGGCGTGGTCGATTCGAGCAACGAGATGGGGCTGACCGCGGCGGCCCTCGCGGCCCTCCCGCCGCGGGAACTGGAGGCGCGGCGCGAGCGCGTCCAACAGCGGTACTTTGCCGCCGACGCGCACAGCTTCCTGAACCACCTCCGCGAACTCCCGGAGTTGATCGCCGCACTCAACAAGAGGTTGGCGAAGGGCAAGCGCCCTTGATCGCTCGCTCCCTATCATCTCCTCATGCCAGCCGACTTCTGGACTTACACGTTCTTGTGCGCGTCCGCGTTCCTCGCCGGGGTGATGAACTCCGTCGCGGGCGGCGGCACGCTGCTCACGTTCCCCGCGCTGACCGCGCTCGTCATCCCGGCGGTGGCGAACGGCACGAGTACCGTCGCGCTCCTGCCGGGGTCGTTCGCGGGCGCGCTCGGCTACCGCAAGGAACTGTGGGAGTGCCGGCGGTTCGTGTTCCGCATGATCGCCCCGAGCATCGCTGGCGGGTTCCTCGGCGCGTGGCTCGTCGGCAAGGACCAGGACGCGTTCGCCCTGCTCGTGCCGTGGCTCATCCTCCTGGCCGCGGTGCTGTTCGTGGTGCAGGCGCCGCTCTCAAAGTGGGTGAAGAGGCGGGCGGCGGTCGAGGGCGTGCAACCGGAACGCCACGAACCCAACTGGCAGACGCAGGCGCTGGTGATCGCCTTCCAGTTCCTCGTCGCGGTGTACGGCGGGTACTTCGGTGCGGGCATCGGCATCCTGATGCTCAGTGCGCTCGGCTTCATGGGCGTGGGCGACATCCACCGCATGAACGCGGTGAAGACGTGCCTCGCCGCGGCGATCAACGCCGCGAGCGTGGTGGTGTTCGTCCGCGACGGACTGGTGAACTGGGACTACGCGGGGCCGATGGTGGTGGCCGCGATCCTCGGCGGGTACACCGGCGCGCGGGTCGCGCGCCGGCTGCCGGCGAGTTTCGTCCGCTACGCGGTCATCGTCATCGGCTTCGGGCTGGCCGCGTTCTACTTCATCAAGACGTACGCGCTGACGTGACCTTCCGCCACTTCGGCACAAACCCGAACACGAGCAGGCGCTCCGCGATGGCCGTGCCGAGCAGCATGCCCGCGAGCATCCCCGCCGTCATGCCGACGAAGCTGGCCGCCACCACGGCTGTCATACTCAGCGGCGGGAGCTGTGCCGCGCACCACCCGCCGGCCATCATGCCGAACACCATTCCGACATTCCCGCCGCTGAACATCGCTACCGCGTGACCCCCCGGTGGCGCCGGGCAGCGGCCGAACCACCGCATCGCGACGTTCGCGGACGCGAGCATCCCGACCCACATCCACGGCTTCATCCCGCCGCGCATGGCCTCGACGCACCCGCAACACCCGCCGTCGGGCAGTGCGGCGAAGCCGCTGTCGGCCCACCACCCGAGTAGCATTCCGAGGTTGCCGAACGTGAGCATCCCGAAGCACATGTCTAGCCAGTGCGGGACGGCGTAGCGGTGCCACGCGACCGCCAGCGCCACGCCGACGAGCGCGAACGTACTCAGGAGGAGCGCCGCGGAAGTCGGCTCGCGCAGCGACGCGAGCAGCAGGAGGAAGATGAACGCTTGAAGGAAGAACGCGAGGGCGTGCGCGACCGCAAGACCTACCCCCCCGGCCCCCCTCCCTGAAGGGAAGGGGGAGGAAAACGAAGGCCCCTCCCCAACCCCTCCCCCAAGGGGAGAGGGGCTAAATCCGGCTCCCCCTCCCTTCTTAGGGGAGGGGGTTGGGGGGAGAGGTTCTTGTGCGCGCCCCACCCGCGTCGAGGAGAAGATCAGCGTCAGGCTCGACACCACCATCAGCACCGCGGCGGCGACCGGGTGCAGCGCGCCGCACGCGGCGAGCGTCATGCCGACGAGGTTGTAGCACAGCGCGCGGCACAGGTTCCGGCGCACGGCGCGCACCGCGTCGCGGCTGAGTTCCACAGCCCAGGGGAGCGCGCGGAGGTCGCCGCCGTATAGCGTGACCGCAGCCGCGCTCACCGCGAGGTCGGTGCCGCTCGCCAGTGCGACGCCGACGTGCGCCGCCGCGAGCGCGGAGGCGTCGTTGATCCCGTCCCCGACGAACAGCGGCTTCGCTCCGTCGGCCTTCGCGGCTTCCACGGCGGCCCGCTTGTCGTCCGGCAGAAGCCCGCCGCGTGCCCGCGAAAGGCCGAGCGCCTCGGCGCGGCCGTTTGCGTCGCCGGTCAGCACTTCGACCGGCAGGCCGAGTTGCGCGAAGTGTGCGAGTGCCTGCGGGGCGGAGTCGCGCAGGCGCTCCGCCACGGTTGCGACCGCCGCGAGTACGCCATCAACTGCGACGTGAACGGTCCGGGAACCGCTGCGTGTTTTGGCTTTGACCTCCCCCCTTGAGGGGGAGGTCGCCGCGCAGCGGCGGGTGGGGGGTGAAACGTCGCACCCCACGAGAAGTGATCTCACGCGCACGTCGCTCAGCGCCCCCCCACCCGGCGGCGAGGCACCG
>JAYUBA010000330.1:0-2195 GCA_043741075.1 Frigoriglobus sp. | reverse complement strand
GGTTGCTTTGGAGGTATCAATGCTTCGCGCTCTGGCAGTCATCGTAATCGCCCTCGCGCCCTCGTTCGCACGCGCCGCGGAGCCGCCGGCCGTGTCGTTCCGCACGGACGTGATCGCGGCGCTGTCGCGCGTCGGGTGCAACTCGGGCGCGTGCCACGGGTCGCCGCAGGGCAAGAACGGTTTCCGCATGTCGCTCCGCGGCCAAGACCCGGACCTCGACTTCGCCACGCTCACCAAGGAAATCGGCGGCCGGCGCGTGAACCGGCAGGCGCCCGAAGATAGCCTCGTGTTGTTGAAGGCGTCCGGGCGCGTGTCGCACGGCGGCGGGCAACTGTTCGGCCGCGATCACGCCGCGTACCGCGCCATCGCGCGGTGGATCGGCGAAGGCGCGAGAGACGACAAGCCTTCACCGCTCGTGCGAATCGTCGCGACCCCCGACGCGAAGCGGCTCGACCCGGCCAACCCGTCGCAGCAGCTTACCGTGACGGCCCACTTCAAGGACGATACTTCGCGCGACGTGACCGCGCTGACGGTGTTCACCACCGGCGAATCCGCCGCGAAGGTCACGCCGGCGGGGTTGGTCACGTTCGCGCGCACCGGCGAGGCGTCGGTTCTCGCCCGCTACCTCACCGGCATCACCAGCGTGCGACTCTCCTTCGTGAAGCCGGACACGAAGTTCGCGTTCCGCGCGCCGCCGGCGAACAACTTCATCGACGCCGCGGTGTTCGCCAAGCAGAAGGAAATGCAACTCCTCCCGGCCGCGGTGTGTTCGGACGACGTGTTCCTGCGCCGCGTCTACCTCGATGTCATCGGCACGCTGCCCACACCGGAAGAAGCCGCCGCGTTCCTCGACTCGAAGGAGAAGGACAAGCGCGCGAAGCTCATTGACTCGCTGCTGGGGCGCGAAGAGTTCGCGTACTTCTGGGCGCTGAAGTGGGCCGACGTGCTTCGCGGCAGCCCGGTGACGATCAGCGAGCGCGGCGTCCACAGCTTCCACCGCTACCTCGTGCGATCTGTCGCGGACGACAAGCCCATCACGCAACTCGCGCGCGAACTGCTCACCGGCAGCGGGAACACGCTGCACAAGCCGGCCGCGAACTTCTACCGCGTCGCGCGCACCCCGGAAGACGCCGCCGAAGCCGCCGCGCAACTGTTCCTCGGCGTGCGGATGCAGTGCGCCCGGTGTCACAGCCACCCGTTCGAGAACATCACGCAGGCCGACTACTACGGCCTCGCCGCGTTCTTCGCCCGCGTGCAACTGAAGGGTTCGCAGTTCGGCCTCGATGACGAAGTCGTGTACTCGCAGCCGGGGCGCGAGTTGAACAACCCCATTACGCGAAAGGCGCAGCCGCCGACGGCGTTCGGCTGGGTCGCGCCGCCCGCCGGGCCGGACGACGACCGCCGCGACCGGCTCGCCGACTGGCTGACCGATCCGAAGAACAAGTTCTTCGCGCCGTCGGTGGCGAACCGCGTGTGGTTCCACCTGCTCGGCCGCGGCGTCGTCGATCCGGTGGACGACTTCCGCGACACCAACCCGCCGTCGAACCCGGAGTTGCTCGGCGCGCTCGCGGCCGAGTTCGCGAAATCTGGTTACAAGCTGAAGCCGCTCGTGCGCGTGATTCTGAACTCGCACACCTACCAGCTCGCGAGCGACGCCCCGGCGCAGTCGGCGTTCGCGGCCGACCCGGACCGCTACTTCGTGAAGGCGAGTGTGCGGATGCTGACCGCCGAACAGATTCTCGACGCGGTGAGCGGCGCGACCGGTGTGCCGGAGAAGTTCAAGGGCTACCCGGCCGGGACGCGGGCGATCGCGCTGCCCGAAGGCGGCTTGAATCACCCGTTCCTGATGGCGTTCGCGAAGCCGGTGCGCGACGTGATCTGCGAGTGCGCCCGCGAGGAAGACCCGGCACTGCCGCAGGTGCTTCACATGCTGAACAACGCCGGCGTGCTGGCGAAGGTGAAGAGCGCCGACGGCCGCGTGGCGGTTTGGGTGAAGGCCGGCAAGGACGACGCGTGGATCGTGGAACACCTCTACTTGGCGACGCTCAGCCGCCGCCCGTCGGCGCGCGAGGCGCAGCTGGTGGCGAAGCATTTGGCGAATGCGAAGGACCGCGCGAGCGGGCTACAGGACGTGCAGCACGCGCTCCTGAACCTGAACGAGTTCTTGTTGCGGCATTGATGCTACTCTCTTCTCT
>JAYUBA010000329.1:0-7357 GCA_043741075.1 Frigoriglobus sp. | reverse complement strand
CGCCTGCACCACAAGAAGGCATCGCAACGTCACTCGCTCTCGATCACCCACAGCCGCTGGCTGTCCGGGGCGCACGCGGCCACGAATCCGGCCCGCGCGACCGCGAACGTGTGGCACCGCCGCAGCGTCGGCACGTCCGCCACACGCGCGCCGATCTTCGCCTTCCCGTCGGCCACTTCCACCTTCGGCATCGCGTCGGACTCGCGGTATTCGCCCAGCCCGAAGACCACGCCGAGCGGTTCGCTCTTCTGCCCGCGGCGCAGGAACACGCCCACCTGAAGCCCGGCGCGGCGGCGGTCTTCGACGCACAACACGGTCGGGGCCGCGAGGTGCATCCGGCCCGGAAGGAAGTCGTCGTGCGCCGCGCGCAGGTCGAGGATCGCGACCTTCAGCGGCCCGGTCCACGCGGCCGGTGGCGCGGGCGTGAGCACCGGGCCGAGCGTGCGCACGAGGAAGTCTTCGAGGGCGTCGAGCCGCGGCAGCGCGGGGGCGCACGCGTTCACGTAGCGATCGACCCGCGCCGGTTCGCGGAGCAACCCTTCGCCGAGGTTCCACGCGTCCACCAGGACGCGCATCCGCCGCTCCGGGGCGATCTCCGGCAGCCGCGCGGGGATCAGTTCTACCACGAGCCGTTCGAGGAAGCTCGACCACCCGGCCGGGCCGGCGGCCGTCTGCTTGACGACGCCGCTGCCGACGCCCTGTTGCACGAGCCGCAGGTAACCGCTCAGCACAGCAGTCGCGTCGGGCTGCCCCCCGAGGCGTTCCGCGAGCGCCGCGACCGGGCCGGTGGCGACCGCGTCGAACACGGCGGCGTCCCAGCGCGCGAATTTGCGCGGGCCTTCGTCGCGGATCGTCGCGAGCGTCGTCATTGGCCGGTCTCCCGGCGGTCGAGTTCGTTCCGGCACTTCACGTACAGGTCTTTCAGCAGCACAAGGTCGGAGTGCGTGACCGCGTTCAGCTCGGTCTCGCGCAGCACTTCGTCCACGCGGTCACGGACCGCGGTGAGCCGGCGGCCGAGTTCCGGGGTGGACAGCCCCGCGACGCCACTCCCGCACGCGCGGGCGAGTTCGAGCGTCCGCTTACGCGTGGGCGCGTGGGCCGCCTGCTGCGATACGGCGCGGTCGAAGAGTTGCCACAACCACGACACGCGGTCGGTGAGGTAGACGCGGTTCTCCGGCTTCTGGAAGAACGGCGACTGCGGGTTCGGCGGGAGCTTGTCGTGCAGCACCCACGGCACCACAGCGCGAACGTCGTCCGCGCCCACTTCGGCGCGCCCGCGGAAGTACGCGAGCGCCTGCGAGAAGTGGAGCAGCGCCTGCGCGGCGCGCGGCGAGACGCCCGATTCCGTCTGCGTGCAAAGGTTCTCGCTCTTGTCCAGCGGGCAGTCTTCGGTGCAGACGTGCCCGACGCGCCGGCCCGCGAGGTGCAGCGTGTCCTTCGTCTGGTATTCGAGTCGGTCGGATGCGCGGCGGCAGAAGTCGAGTTGTCCCAGGAACAGGCCGACGAGGTCGCGAACGGGCGGCGGCACGGGCACGCCGCGCACCGCCTTCGCGGCGGCGTCGAGTTCGTCCGACGGGCAGACGAGGTTGGCCGGCACGAACTCTTCCGGTGTCGCGCCGCCCGCGACCCGATCCGCGAGGGTGTCGATCAGTCCGGGGTGGAGCGGCGGGCACCGAACCACTGCGTCGATGCGGTCGCGCAGCGCCTCGATCACGGGAAAGGTGCCGCCGCCCTGGTCGTCGTTCGCGGTCAGATACCACGCCGACGTGCCCGCCTCCACCGTCTGTTCGTACTGCTCCGTGTAGCCTTCGGCCATCAGCGAAAGCAGCGCGGATTGCGTCTTCGTCGGGATGCGGTTGTACTCGTCGATGATCTTCACGCGGGCGGTGATCCACTGCCGCCACCGCACGCGGATGTCTTCGGTCGTCTCGGCTTTCACGAGGTCGCCCGGCAGCGGCCCGCCGAGCAGGTCCGCGAGGGTGAGCTGCGGGTGCCCGTGCTGAATCGCTTTCCGCACGTCCTCCAGCGGCGCGCCGGCGAGCAGCGCCATGAGCGTCGCCATCGTGGTCTTGCCGCGGCCCGGCCCGCCGACGAACACGAGCCGCCGGTTCACGAGCAGGTTGAGAATCGGCATCAGCACGAACGACGCGTACCCGGTGGAACCGGGCAGGTGGACGCGGCAATTCTCGATGCCGGTGACGTGGCCGGTGCCGAATTCCATGTCGTGATAAGGGGCGATCAGCGCGCGGGTGGCGATCCAGTCGTAGGCGCGGCGGAACTTCCCGGCGCGGGTGGCGGGCGCGACTTCGGCGAACCGGACGGCCCCGTCGTCGCCGAGCCGGGCGCGGCCGTTCAACCACGAGCGGACGAGTTCCTGTGGCTGCACGCGACTCTCCGTGTAGTGCCGCCACCGGGCGCGGAGGGCAACTGGAAGGGATACGCACCGCGTTGTGCAGGTTCGCCGGAAATCGTTGCGGAATCTGGAGAGCAGAGTTGATCGTAACGTGACCCGGCCGCGTCCGCTACGGTCCGGCGTGAAGGGATCGGCTGCGAACCCGCGCACATATGGCAGTGTCGAGTGTATGATGGTGGCGAAAGACAGGTCACAGTCGTGCTTAGTCCCTTCACCCATTTCACCACAGGCGCGCGACCGTGCTGAACCCGAAGGCTTACTACAACTCGCGGCCGGACGGCTTCGCCGTTCTCGAAGTCGTGGACGACACCCCCGCGCCGGACGCGCCGCGGCGGTTCGTGCCGCTGAAACGCACCGACCTCGCGGGCACCGTCACCGGGCCGCTCGCGACGCTCTCCCTCACGCAAACCTTCTCCCTCGACGCTCCGGCCGGCGCGGTGATCGAAGCGCTGTACCGCTTCCCGCTGCCGGGCGACGCGGCCGTCACCGGCGTTCGCGTGCGGTTCGGCGATGTCGATATTCAGACCGCGCTAAAGGAGCGCGAGGCCGCGGAAGCCGAATACAAGGAGGCGAAGCGGACCGGCCGGCAGGCAGCGCTCGCGACCCGCGAATCGCCGGACGTGTTCACGCTCGCCGTGGCCGGCATCCGCGCCGGTCAGGATGTCGTCGTTCAGACCGACTACGTACAGGCCGCGCGGCCGGACGGCGCGGGCTGGTCGCTCCGCGTGCCGCTCACCACCGCGCCGCGCTACGTTCGCGCGGACGAAACCAACTCGCGGCACGCGGCCGGGCAGCCGCTCGCCGTCCTGCGCGACCCCGGACACCGCTTCGCGCTCGATGTCGCGTTCTCCGATGCCGACCGCATCGCCAGCCCCACGCACCCGCTCGCGGTCGAAGGCGGGCGCGCCCGGCTGCGCGACGGCGACGTGATTCCCGACCGCGACTGCGTCATAAGCTGGGTCGCGACGGCGGACGAGAAGCGACCCGCGCTGCGCGTCTGGACGCACGCCGATTCCGCGAGCGCGCAGGCGTACTTCCTCGCGCTGTGTACCCCACCGAAGTGGGCGGACGCGAAGAAAGTGCCGCGCGAAGTGATCCTGCTCGTCGATCACTCCGGGTCGATGGAAGGGGCGAAGTGGGAGGCCGCGGACTGGGCCGTCGAGCGGTTCCTCGCGGGGCTGGGCGAACACGATTCGTTCGCGCTCGGTCTGTTCCACAACACGACGAAGTGGTTCGCACAGCGGACGCGCAAGGCGACGCCGGACGCGGTGCGCGAAGCGGTCGCGTTCCTGAAAGCGAACCGCGACAGCGGGGGCACGGAACTCGGCGTCGCGCTGGAACAGGCGCTCGGCCGCGCGCGGGCCGCCGACACGCCGTCGCGGCACGTGCTGATCCTCACCGACGCGGAGGTGAGCGACGCCAGCCGCGTCCTCCAACTGGCCGACGCCGAGTCGGCGAAGCCCGACCGCCGGCGGGTGAGCGTGCTGTGCATCGACGCGGCCCCGAACGCGGCGCTCGCGTCCGAACTGGCCGAGCGCGGCGGCGGGGTGTCCCGCTTCCTCACCAGCAACCCGGACGAAGACGACGTGACCACCGCACTCGATGAGGTGCTGGCGGACTGGTCCGCGCCGGTGCTGACCGGGCTG
Source organism: Frigoriglobus sp. (assembly GCA_043741075.1). GTDB lineage: Bacteria > Planctomycetota > Planctomycetia > Gemmatales > Gemmataceae > Gemmata. Next base: position 3,298 of record JAYUBA010000329.1, on the reverse strand, counting down.
ACGCTCGAAGTGAACCGCGCCGGGGCCGAAGCCGCGGGGCGCTCGGTCGCGCTCATCGTGCCGGGGCCGGCCAGCGTGATCGACATCGGCGACCTCCCCGCCGGGCGGCCGGTGTGGGTGATCGGCCGCGCCCCGCTGGGCGGCGAACCGCTCGCGTTCCGGCTGCGCACCGGCGCGGAAGTGGTGGCCGAGCAGCGCGCCGAAGCGAACGCGCGCGTGCCGGGGCTGAAGGCGCTCTTCGGCGCGGACCGCGTCCGCCGGCTCGAATACGTGATGAACGCGAACTACGGCGGCGAGGCGCTTCGCGCGGAACTGGCCCGCCTCGGGTACGAGGCAAGCGCGGGCGAGTCGAAGGTGTACGCCGAGAACGCCCGCGAGGCGTCCGCGAAGGTGGTGCGCGGCCTGCTCGTGCGCGAGTCGCTCGCGGCCGGCGTGCCGAGTTCGGAAACCGCGTTCGTCGCGGTGCGGACCGAGGCCGGGCAGCCGGTGACCGAAACGCGGGTCGTCGCGAACGCGCTGCCGACCGGCTGGACGAACGGCTTCGCGGTCGGCGGTACGGGCGGGATGCTGCTGGCGTGCTTGTCGGCACCGGCACCCGTCGGGTCGGTGGATTCCATGCTGGTGGATTTCGGCGACAGCGACGGCGCGGACACGACGACGGACTTCGACCCGCTCGAAGCGGCAGTGAACAAGCTGAAGGGGCTGCCCCCTCCGGCCGCGTTACGTCGGGCGGCACCGGTGCCGGTCGCCTCCTACTCGCGTCGCCCAGTTCCGCCCGCGGCCGACGTTCGCGTCTCGGTCGCGGACGGGCAGTACGCGCCCGCCGACGGCGCGGTGCTGTTCGACTCTGCGAACGGCGGCGCGGGGCAGTTCACGTTCCTGTCCGTCGTGTTCGCCGACAAGGCGCTCACTGCGGACGCGATCAACCCGGAACTGACGCTACTGCTGTTCGTCGGCGATCTCGCGGCCCCGCGGGCGCGGGTGAAACTGGCCGACGTGCTGCGGCAGGGCGGGCGGCGTCCGCTCAACCTCCGCCGCGCCGCGAACGAACCGGTGCGGCTCACGCTCGAAGACCCGTCGGGCGCGTGGACGGGTGGCGCGCCGGCAATGGAGATCGTGCTGGGATGGAAGTCGTGAGGTGTTTTGACGAGCCGGAAGCGTAAGCGACGGGCACCGTATGCCGTCGCTTACGCTTCCGGCTCGTTCGCTTCGCCCGCCCGCGCTGCCGCGGCGGCGATCACGATCCGCGCGCACGCTTCCGCGTCGGAGGCGGCGTTGTGGTGGACGAGGCCGATGCCGAGCCGGCGGCACACCGCGGGCAGGTTCGCCGGCTTCATCGCCCACGTGCGCCGCGCGAGTTGCACCGTGCAGACGAAGGGCAGGGCGGGTGCCGCGACGCCGTGCGCCGTGCAGCATGCGCCCAGCACGCCGCGGTCGAACGGGGCGTTGTGCGCCGCCAAGAACGTCGCGCCGTCGAGCAGGTGGGCGACCCGCGGCCACGCGTCGCCGAACACCGGCGCGTCCTTCACCATCGCCCAGTTGATGCCGTGGACGAAGGTGAAGAGGATGCGCGGGCGGGGCGGGCGGATCAGCACCGTCGCGCGGGCGACCACCTTCAGGTCTTCGACGCGCACCAGCCCGACCGCGCAGGCGCTGTCGGCCCCGTGGTCGGCCGTCTCGAAGTCGATCGCGACGAACGGCCGGTCGAACGGCGGCAGCGGGGCGGGCGGGGTGCGGCGGGGGGAAGGCATCGGCTCCGTCCGTGGCGGGTGCGGTGTTCTCCTTCAGTTTATTGGAGAAGTCGAACCCGCGGGATAAACCCCGCGGCTCGCCCGGCGCTGTCCTACTTCTGCGCCCCGATGCAGTAGAGCGAATCGACGCTCCGGATGAACAGCGACCCGCCCGCCGCGGCCGGCGTGGCCCAGTACGTGTCGCGGCCCAGCTTGTTCACGCGGACCACCTCGAACTCGGCACCGGCCTTCAGCACGTGCGCCGCCCCGGTCTCGTCCAGGCAGAAGATTTTGCCGTCGGCGGCCCACGGCGACGCCCAGAACGCGCCCGCGCCGGGGATGCGCTCCTTCGTGTACGCGGCCTTGCCGGTCTTCGCGTCGAAACAACTGATCGTCCCGCCGTTGCGGTCGATCACGTACACGAACCCGTCGTACACCAGCGGCGACGACGCGCCCGGCCACGCCTTCGTCGCGGTCCACGCGATCCCGTCGCTCGACGACTCGCCGCCCTTGAGCGTGATCTCGCCCTTCGCGCCGGCCGTCACGGCGAACAGCGTGCCCGCGCGGCCGGTCCCGCCGCCGCCCTTGCCGAACCCGCCGCCGCCCTGACCGACGCCGACGTACAACCGCTCGCCGTCGGCCACCGGGGACGCGGAGCACTGCCCGCCGCCGACATCGAGCGCCCACACTTCCTTACCATCGGCCGGGTCGTACCCGCGGATCTTCTGCCCGCCGATCACCACAAGGTCCGTGCGGTCCTTGGTCTTCCACACATAGGGCGTGCTCCACCCGGACTTCTCGCGCCGGTCCACTTTCCACAGTTCCTTGCCGGTCCTCTTGTCGAACGCGGTGAGGAACGACTTCTCCTCGTTGTCGCACTGGATGAAGAGCTTGTCGCCGGCCAGCACCGGGGAACTGCTGGTGCCCCACCCGGCCATCATGGAGAAGGTGCCGAGGTCCTTCTTCCACAGTTCCTTGCCGTCGAGGTCGTAGCAGTACAGGCCGGTCATGCCGAAGTACGCGTACACGCGCTCGCCGTCGCTGACCGGCGTCTCGCTTGCGTAGGTGTTGCTCCCGTGCGTCGGGATGGCGGGCCGGGCCTCTTTCGCCACTTTCTCCCACACCGGCTTGCCGGTGGCGCGGTCGAGGCACACCACCTTGAACTGGTAGGTCTCCTTCGGCGCGGCGCGGTCCTTGCCGAACCCGCCGCCGCCGCCCTTGCCGCCGCCGAACCCGCCCTTCGGCTTCGGCTGCCCGTCCGAGAACGCGGTGGTGAGGAACACCTTGTCGCCGACAACGATCGGGCACGACCACGCGACGCCCGGCACCGCCGCCTTCCACGCGACGTTCTTGTCGGCACCCCACTCGGACGGCGTCTTCGCGTCGGCGACGACGCCGCTGCCCGCCGGCCCGCGGAACTGCGGCCAGTCGTCGGCGCGGGTGGTCGTGTCGAGCAGCGGCAGCAGCACGGCGAGCGCGAGAAGCGGACGGAATCGGCGCATGGGAACTCCTTTATCGTGGCGAACATCTCCGAACACTCAACCCGCCGATGGTACCGCCGGAGACAT
>JAYUBA010000328.1:0-2196 GCA_043741075.1 Frigoriglobus sp. | reverse complement strand
CCGGACCTTCGGTCCAAAGAACAGTCACTCGTTCCCCAGCACCAAGTCCACCACCCAGCACCCGCGGACATGCGTGAGTGACGTGTCGCGGCAGTGGTCGAGGATGTCGGTGTTGTTGCACCCGGCGTCATTCCTCTTCGGTCATCGCAACTACCCCGGAGCGGGGGGCGTAAGCCCCCTGTGCTTCGTTACGCGTCACTCCAGTTTCACAGCACACAGGGGGCTTACGCCCCCCGCTCATCGGCGCACCTCAAAACTTCGCGATCGTGCTCCTCGCGCTCCCCAGCAGCGCGGCGTCGTCGTTGTCGTCGAGGGCAGCGAAGCGCTCGCGGATGCGCCGGAACGCCAGCTTCAGGAAATACTTCCCGGCTACCGGATCGGCATACACATCGGTCGCGGCCGGCTTGCCGTTGGTGCCCTTGCCCGCGAGCAGGTAATCGAGTCGCGCCAGCACGCACGCGCTCACATACAGGTCGATGGCGATGTCCGCGATCCGCTCGTGAACCAGTTCCGCCTGCGCGAAGTTCTCCTCCGTCTTCGCGGCCAGGAACACGTGCGGGAGCTTCAGCCCGAACTCGCGGACCAGCTTGCCGAGCGTGTACGCGTCGTCGCGGAGTTCGGCGGACTTCACCGGCACCGTCGGCGTGCCCGTCGTCAGCCACGGGGCCATCAGCTTCGCACCCACCCCGAGCGCCGCCGGGATGCTGCGGAAGAAGCCCCGCACGCCGCCCAGCGCCGTATCCTGAAGCCCCTTCAGGTACATCCCCGGCCCGCGACAGCCCACCACCGCGATGAACGCCTTCAGCACGTCGTTCGCGCCCTCGCCGATGGTGTTGATGCGGGCGTCGCGCATCCACCGCTCGATCGGCTGGTCGCAGAAGTAGCCCTTCCCGCCCCACACCTGAAGCGTGTCATTCACGATCGTCCACAGGTGTTCCGTCGCGAACACCTTCAGGATGGCCGTTTCGAGCATGTAGTCGGGCGCGCCCTTGTCGATGAACGCGGCGCACTCGGCGGTCGCGGCCTCCATCGCGAAGCAGTGCGCCGCCGCGAACGCGATCTTCTTCTGAACGAGGTGGAACTCCGAGAGCGGTTGCTGGAACTGCACCCGGCGCTTCGCGTGTTCCGTCATCGCCTTGATGCACGCCTTCGCGTGCCCGGTGCAGGTCGCGCCGAAGGTCACGCGACCGTAGTTCAGCACCGTGAGCGCCGCCTGAAGCCCGCGGCCCACCTGACCGAGGACGTTCTCCTTCGGCACCCGCATGTTCGTGAACCGCATCTTGCCGGTCGCGGTGCCGCGGATGCCGCACTTCTCCGCGCGGGCTTCGATCACCTCGAACCCCGGCATGTCCGGCGTCACGAGGAACGCGGTCACCTTCCCCTTCGGGTTGCTCGCGTCCGGCGTGCGGGCCATCACCGTGAGGATGTGCGCGATGCCGCCGTTGGTGATGTAGTGCTTGGTGCCGTTGAGGATGTACGCGGTGCCGTCGTCGGTCGGCGTGGCGGTCGCCTGAAGGTTCCCCGCGTCCGACCCCGCCTCCGGTTCGGTGAGCGCGAAGGCGCAGATCTTCGAGCCGTCGTACAGGCCGGGGAGCCACTTCTCCTGCTGCTCCTTCGTGCCGAACAGGCAGAGCGCCCGCACGCCGATGCTGTGGTGCGCGTTCACGAACACCGCCACGCTCGCGTCGTGCCCGCCGAGGATTTCCATCGTCTTGAGGTACTGCTGCTGACCGAAACCCAGGCCGCCGTACTGGCCGGGGATGGTGAGCTTGTACATGCCGATGTCGGCCAGCCCCTGAATGACGCTGTCCGGGATGCGGGCGTCGCGGTCGATCTGCATGTGGTCGATGTGCGCGTCGGCGAACGCGCGGACCTTCGCGGCCATCTCGTCGGCCGCGAGCTGCTTGTCGGCCGGGAGCGTCGGGTACGGGTAGAGCAGTTCGCCTTTGAATTTGCCGAAGAACAGCGCCTTCGCGAAGCCCACGTCGGGGCCGGCGATCATCTCCTCGACATCTTTGCGTTGCTCGGCGATCTGCTGTGCGGTCAGAGCCATGGGAACCCCTAGTTCCGACATCGGGAGAGGTCGATTGGTGTTGAGGTATTATACGCTCGGCGCCTTCCTCATCACACAGGGCTTCCGCCCTGTGCTACGGACGACGGCCCTCCCGGCGAAGAGAAGAACCCACGGCCCCTTGT
>JAYUBA010000327.1:0-2197 GCA_043741075.1 Frigoriglobus sp. | reverse complement strand
TCTATTGGCGAGCGAGGGCCGGTTCACGATCCCGCTTCAGGGCGGCACCGCGAGCGGCGTACTGGACATCTGGTCGCACTACTTCGAGTTCATCCCCGAATCCGAGATCGACTCGCCCAAGCCGACTGTACTGGGCGCCCACGAACTGCGCGAGGGCGGGAGCTACTTCATCCTCCCGACCACGGCTTACGGCCTGTACCGCTACCACATCTCGGACCTGGTTCGCGTGACCGGCTTCCAGGGGCGCACGCCGCTGGTGGAGTTTCTGGGGAAGGGCCACCGGTTCGCGAACCTGACCGGCGAGAAGCTGAGCGAGTACCACGTCACGAAGGCGATGGACGCGGTGGCGCGGCGGGTGTCACAGCCGGTGACGGCGTACAGCGTCGCTCCCACCTGGGACGACCGTTTGCCGTACTACGCGCTCTTCCTCGAAGAGCCGGACGCGGCCGACGAGTCGCGCCTGAAGCACTTCCTCGCGGCGTTCGACGCGCAACTCGGTGTGGAGAACGTGGAGTACGCGGCGAAGCGCGAGAGCGGCCGTTTAGGCGCGGTGCGGGCGGCGATCATCCCGGCGGGGGCGTGGGGGAGGTGGGACCGCGACCGCCTCGCGCAGACCGGCGGGTCGCCGGAGCAGTACAAGCACCCGTGCCTGATCGGCGACCTGAAATTCCGCGACAGCATGACGGTGGTGAGGGAGGTTGGCGAGCGACATTCGCCTTGACTTGCGGGCGTTTCGTGTGTTCAATAGAGAACACAATGTTCACATGTGAACATTGTGTTCGATTAGGAACACCGGGTATGGTTACTCTTGATGCCAAACTCTTCGGCCAGCGCCTCGAAGCGGCGCGGAAGTCGGCGGGTCTCACCCAGGCCGCGCTCGCGCGGGCGGCCGGCGTTCACCGACTCCAAATCGTCCGAATGGAGGCCGGTGCGACGGTCCCGCGTCTGGACGAAACTCTACGACTGGCCGAATCGCTCAAGGTGCCGCTGGAGTATTTAACGGACGGACGGTTCACCCCGACGCACGACCTCCGTGGTATCGCGCTGGAGTTGTATCGACTGGGGATCCGCGACCTCGTGGTCGCGAACCCCCGAGTTCCCGGAACCTTCCGGGACAAGGAGGAGTTGCTCGCTCTTGCGGTGTCCGGCGACCGCCCCGAACCGCGAATCATCGAAGCCATCCCGTACCTGCTACTCCGGCGCCACTTCCTGACCGACCTCGTCACCGCGTTCGCCGACGTGTTCGACAAGCGGGCGCGCGGGCGGCTCGCGTGGTTAAGTGAGATAACTCTGGGGTTGAATCAACTGAGTACGATGCCCCTTCTTCCATTCGGATCGTCGCCGACCGGAGGGCGATCAACGCCGGTAACACTCATTGAGTTAATCGACGCGGGAAAAAAAGCTACCGAACCGGACAGTCTCGGCCACCCGGGCACGGGGAACCTGTCCCCGATTTGGCGACGGTGGAACATCACCTATGCGGGAAGGCTGGACGATTTCCTGCGAAGAACGCTCGAAGTCCATGCCGCGTTCGAGGCGACGCGCAACATGTTGGGGGACGAACTATGAAGGATCGCATCGTCCTGTTTTTGACAGCCGTTGATGACGCGCTTGCGGCCGTTGCCGAAGGCAAGACGCTCGATATCTACCACATCGGTCGTTCAGCCCTGGTGTGGGCTTACGGTTACATCGAGACAACAACGGACATCGACGTTCTTTGCCCAAGGGGTGAAGAAGCACTCGTCGAGGCGGCACTGCGTCTATTCGGAAGAGAAACCGAGGGGGCAAAAGCCCACGGCTTGTACCTGGATGTCGTCAACGAAGCATATCCGCCAATGCCGGGTGGGTACGAGCGCCGCACCAAGCAAGTCGAAAACCCGTGGAAGGTGCTACGGGTCTTTCACCTCGATCCACATGACTTGGCCGCGTCGAAACTCCGGCGGTTCGCGGCCCGGGACCGACAGGACATTCGCCAGTTGGGCGATTGGGGACATCTCGATCCAGACCGACTTCATGAGATTTTGGAGAAGGCGTTTCCGTTCAACCTCGAAAAAGACGGTGACGAGTTCCGAGACGCGGCGTTCAGAAATCTGCGCGTCGTCCAGCAGTACCTGCGTGGCGAGATCGCCGAGTTCTGAGTCCGGTATCGGAGTTCGGAACGGGCACCCCACCCACCGGGTGTCCCTGTTGATTTGGG
>JAYUBA010000326.1:0-2199 GCA_043741075.1 Frigoriglobus sp. | reverse complement strand
CCTCTCCCCGCAAAGCCGGGGCGAGGGCAAGAGAAATCCGACGCGCTCGCCGAACACTACAACAACTCGATGGCCGCGAACCCCGAAATCGACTGGTCGCTCCGGTGCCGCGACGCGCTCGCCCGCTACGCCGAGCCGCTCCTGCGGACGGTCGCGGACAAGCTCGTGCGCCCGCGCGCGAAACAGCCGGTCGACGAACTGCTCGACAAGGCCGCCGCGACCACTGCCAACGCGCCGGTCATCGACCGCCGCATCAAGGACCAGCCGCCCGCGGCGCGGAAGGCGCTCGCGCTCGTCGGCCTCAGCCGGCAGCCGCGGTGGAAGGTCGGACACCTGCTCACGATGCTGTCCGCGCTCGACCACAACGACGGCTTCGCCCCGGTCCAGGCGCTCCTCGAAGCCGGGCTGCTGTTCCCCGAACTCGACCCGGACGCGCCGCCGGTCGAGGACTTCGCGACGTGGCTCGGCCGGGAGCCGTTCGGCACGCACAACGCGGTCGTGTTCGCGCACCCCGGCGTCGCGGCCCGCGCCCGCGCCGAAGATTTGGGGTTACCCGATCTGAGCGGGCATGAGCCGCCCGTGTCCGCGCGCCAGGCGGACGGCTTCGAGTGGCCGCTCCGGCTCGCGGCCGTGTGGCAGCAGGTCCACGGCGACCCGATGCGGCTCACGCAGGGCAACACGCTGTTCAAGCGCGACCTCGTGCGCCTCCAGGCCGACCCGGTGCTGGCCGCGCCGCCCGTCGATCAGCTCACGTCGGTCGCCGATCCGGGCGTGCTGGCGCTCCTGTGGGCGAAGGCCGCCGGGCTGCTCGCCGACCGCGACGGCACGCTCGAAGCGGACGCGTTCCCGCCCGCGTGGGACGGGGCGCTCTTCCCGCTGCTCGCGGAACTGTTCGCGGCCATGCCGCAAATAGAAGCGTGGGACCCGCTCGCGGGCTACGCGCCGAGTGACAACGGATTGTCACCGACGCCCACCGCCGGGTTCCTCGCGCTGCTCCTGGCGCGCGACTTCGTGACGCCCGAAGCCGTCGCGGAGTGGCTGTGGTCGCACCACCCGTCGTGGGCACGGGTGATCCCGCCGGACGCGAAGGACAAGGGCGCGGCCTGGGCGCGCGGGTATCTGCTCGGCGTCGCCTACCCGCTGGGATTGGTGGAAGTGTCCGGGGCGTTCGTGCGGCTCTCGCCGTTCGGCCGGCACCTGCTCCTGGGCGACCCGGAGCCGCCCGTGCCGCCCGCGTTCCCGCAGACGCTGCTCGTTCAGCCGAACGCGGAGGTGCTCGCGTACCGGCAGGGCTTAACCCCGGCACTGATCGCGGCGCTGTCGCGGTTCGCCGGGTGGAAGGGCATCGGCCCGGCCTGCACGCTCGAACTGACCCCGGAGCAGACGTACCGCGGCCTCGAATCGGGCCTCACGCTGCCGATGATCGTGCAGACGCTCAACCGCCACGGCACGCGGCCCGTACCCGCGGGCGTCGCCGACCTGCTCCAGCGGTGGACGAGCAAGCGCGAGCGCATCACCGTCTTCTCGTCCGCGGTGCTGGTCGAGTTCCAAACGCCGGCCGAACTGGACGCGGCCGTGTCGCGCGGCGTGGTCACGCTCCGCCTGACCGACCGCATCGGGATGACCGCCGACGGCGGCGAGCCGTCGCTGTCGCACCTGCGGCTGATCGGCAACCGCGACTACGAGTCGCGCCCGCAGCGGTGCCTCACGGTCGGCGACGACGGCGTGACGCTCACCGTGGACACGCCGCAAGCCGACCTGCTACTCGAAGCGGAGATCGGGTACTTTGCGGAGGCGCTGCCGATCGAGCCGAACGGGACGCGGCGGTTCCGGATCACGCCCGCGTCGCTCCGCCGCGCGACGGAGAGCGGGCGCCCGCTCGCGGACATCGACCAGTGGTTCGTGGAGCGCACCGGCGCGCCGCTGTGCGCCGCCGGGCGGCTGCTGCTGCTCGGCGCGCAGCTCCCGCCGCCGCGGGCCGTGCGGCTGCTCGTGGTGAAGTTGCCGACGGTGGAGATCGCGGACGGGGTGGTGCAGTGGCCGGGCACGCGGGCGCTCGTCGCGGAGCGCCTCGGCCCGCTCGCGGTGGTGGTGGAGGAGGACCGCTTCGCCGCGTTCTGCGCGGCGCTGGCGGAAGTGGGAGTGCGCGTGACGGAGTAAGTGCCGCACGGTCGTAGCGCACGCGGCCCGCGTGCTCTT
>JAYUBA010000325.1:0-7370 GCA_043741075.1 Frigoriglobus sp. | reverse complement strand
TTCAACGCACAGGGGGCTTACGCCCCCGCTCAGATCAGAGTGCGTGTTCAGTGGCTGACGGGTTCGTCGCTGAAGACGGCCGGGACGCCGAAGTAGTCGCCGACCTTGCTCGGCGCGTTCTGAAGCGCCTCACCGACCGGGAGGGACGGAACCGGCTCGTCCGGCCGGAACACGTTCTGCACCGGCAGCGGGTGCGCGAGCGGTTCGACGCCATCGGTGTCGAGTTGATTCAGTTGGTCGATGTAGTCGAGGATGGCGGAGAGTTGCACCTGCATCCGGGCGAGGTCCGGCTCGGACAGGTCGAACCGCGCCAGCCGGGCCACCTTGCGGACCTGATCGAGGGAAAGTGACATGGGGCATTCCGCGGAGGTGGTTGGAACCAGGGTCTCACGACCCTGGCTACGAACAGCCGCCCCTCCGGGGCTAAAACGCGCTGTCTTGAAGCCCTGGAAGGGCGACCGTCGGTAGCCAGGGTCGTGAGACCCTGGGACACGCGTCGGCCCGTCTACACGCTAACCTTCTCGAACGGCTGCACCTTGACCGGCTTGACCACCAAGCCGCCGCGGATGGCGGACGCCGACACCCACACCTTCTTCACCACGCCGTCAATGACGCAGCGGACCTTCTGCAGGTTCGGCTTGAACTTCCGCCGGCTGGTGCCGAGGATCTTCTTGCCGACGCCGCCGAGGTACTTCGCCTTGCCGCGGTACTTCTTGCGGTTGCCGAAGACCGCCTTCTTGCCGGTGAATACGCACGTCTTCGCCATGACCGTGATCCCGTGATAACCCGGCCGTCCGGGGCCGAACGCGAAATCGGAAATCTTACTATAGCGGGCCGCCGGGCGGTGGCAAGGACCGCGCGCCCGCCATATACAGCCCGCAACCCCGCGCGGAGCCGCCATGCCCGAACCCGAATGCCCCCGACTCGTCCGCGACCGGCACACCGCGCTCGGCGCCGCCGCGCTCGTCTGCCTCGCGCTGCCCACCGTCGCGATGCTCGTTCTGGACGTGCTGCACGACGCCCGCCCGGCCCGCGCCGCGTGGCTCGCGTGTACCGCGCTGGCCGCGGCCGTGGTGCCGTTCGTCTACTGGGCGCCGTACCGCGCGCTGGGGCTGGTGCCGCTCGCCGCGGTCGCGTGGGTGGCCGCCGCGGCGCACGGGGCGTACTGGCACGAGTGGCCCGGTTGGGCGCACGGGGTGCCGCTGGGGCTGATCGTCGGGGCGCTGGCACGCGGGCGGCGCGGGAACGCAACAACCGAAGAAACGGCGGGGCTGGCGGTCGCGGTCGTCTTGGGCGCCGGGGTCGCGTGGACGTTCGTCACCCGCGGGCGCCCGTTCGAGGTCGCCGAGTGGTTCGTGCCGGCGGTCGCGGTGGCACTCGTCGTGTGGACGTGGGCGCGGCTGTTCCGCCCGCTGTTCGAACTCTCGACCGAGCCGGCGCTGTGGCTGGCGTACCGCATCCGGGGTGCCGGGCCGGGTCTCGCCGACTTCCCGCGCACCGGGCCGTGCCTCGTCATCGCCAACCACGGCTGCTGGTTCGACCCGATGTTCCTGGCGAAGGTGCTGCCGCGGCCGACCACCCCGATGATGACCGCCCGGTTCTACGACCTGCCGATCATGGGGTGGCTGATGCGCGTGTTCGGCACCATCCGCGTGCCGGACAAGGCGCTGAAGAAGGACGCGCCGGAAATTCAGGAGGCGATCGCGGCGCTGGACCGCGGGGATTGCGTGGTGGTGTTCCCCGAGGGCTACCTGCGGCGCACCGAGGACCGCCCGCTGCGGCGGTTCGGGCAGGGCGTGTGGCAGATTCTCAAAGCGCGGCCGGACACGCCGGTGTTCGCGGCGTGGGTCGAGGGCAGTTGGGGCAGCTACACCTCCTACGCCAACGGGCCGCCGACGAAGGGCAAGACGCGCGACTTCCGCCGGCCGCTCGGCATCGGCGTGTCGGCCGCGGTCACCGTGCCGCCAGCGTTGCTCGAAGAGCACATCCGCACGCGGTTCCACCTGATGAACCTGGTGAGCGAAGCGCGGAAGCACCTCGGCCTGGACCCGCTGCCGGCGTTCGCGCCGGCGGAGAAAGCGGACGACGCCGAGGGCGAACCCGGAGCGTAAGCGACGAGAGATGATGGCGGCGACCGCGTTCGCACTGTCCGGTCGCCGCTCGTGCTGTCGCTTCTGAGCGGGGGGCGTAAGCCCCCTGTGCGAACGCAGCACCGTGACGTACAAGAGTAATCGCAGAGAGAAAACACAGGGGGCTTACGCCCCCCGCTCCGATGAGGAGGCCGACGTGGTTCGCACCTGGCTCATCACCTCGACGACCTACGGCACATGGTTGCCCGGCGACCGGCGCGGGTTCGTGGGCACGGTTCGCGATTACCGCGACGGCGACGAAGCCATCGCGACGGGGAAACGCACCCGGCACAACCAGCACGGAACCGAACTCGACCGGGACCTCGACGGACTACACCGGGCTTCGGAGCGGCTCCTCAAATGCCCGCCCATCTGGCTGACGCTCGAACAGGCGGAAGCCGTCGCCCCGCAGTTCCGGGAAACCGCCGCGCACCGGCGGTGGGGGTTGCACGCCCTCGCGATCATGGCGAACCACTTTCACCTCGTCGTCACCTCCCCCGCGGCGACGCCGTCCGCTCACGTGTTGCGCGATTTCAAGAGCTACGCGTCTCGGACGTTAAGCGTGACGTGGGGGAAACCGGCATCCGGAACATGGTGGACGGAGTCCGGTTCGCGGCGATCGCTGCCGCACGACAGGGCTGTTGAAGCCGCGGTTCGCTACGTCCGCAACCAGTATCAGCCGCTCGTCGTGTGGCTTCCGGACCCCACCCCGGAGCGGGGGGCGTAAGCCCCCTGTGCGAACTGAACAGAGTGAAGTGAACCCAGAAACGTAGAAGGCGAATACACAGGGGGGCTTACGCCCCCCGCTCGGGTGGCGTCACTTCTTCTTCGCCATCGCCTTCTGCACCGCGGTGCCCAGGTCCGCGGGCGTCGGCGCCACCTCGATGCCGGCCTTCTCCAGCGCCGCGATCTTGTCGGCCGCGCTCCCGCTGCCGCCGCTGATGATCGCCCCCGCGTGCCCCATCCGCCGGCCGGGCGGGGCCGTCTGACCCGCGATGAACGCCGCCACCGGCTTCGTCACCTTCGCCGCCACGAACGCCGCCGCGTCCTCCTCCGCCGTCCCGCCGATCTCGCCGATCATCAGAATCGCCGACGTGAGCGGGTCGCTCTCGAACATCTCCAACAGGTCGATCTGCGACGTGCCGATCACCGGGTCGCCGCCGATGCCCACGCACGTCGATTGCGGCAGCCCCAGCGCGGTGAGCTGGAACACCGCTTCGTAGGTGAGCGTGCCGGAACGGCTGATGACGCCGATGCCCGGCTCGCCCGCCGCGCACGGCTTGTGGATGTGCCCCGGCATGATGCCGATCTTGCACTGACCGGGCGTAATCACGCCGGGGCAGTTCGGCCCGATCAGCCGCGCGCCGGGCGTCGTCTTCAGGAACCGCTTGGCCTTCGCCATGTCCAGAACCGGGATGCCCTCGGTGATGGCGACGATGAGCGTGATCCCCGCGTCTGCGGCCTCCATGATGGCGTCGGCCGCACCGCCCGGCGGCACGAAGATCATGCTCGCGGTCGCCCCGGTCGCCTTCACCGCTTCGGCGACCGTGTTGAACACGGGCAGTTGCTTGCCGGACTTGTCGCCCTTCCAGGTGGTGCCGCCCTTCTTGGGCGTCACCCCGCCGACGAACTGCGACCCGTACAGCAGGCACTGGTCGGTGTGGAAGCTGCCGGACGAGCCGGTGATCCCCTGGCAGATGACGCGGGTGGACTGATCGACGAGGATGCTCACGAGGGCTTCTCCGGCTTCGGCGGCTGGTGGGAGCGGATCAGGTCCGCCAGGTGTGCGGCGAGGCGGTTATTCGATTGATACAAGTGGCTGCGGTGCCCGGCGAGCGCGAGATACCCGCCGAGGGTGACGAGCAGCACCGGCCCGAGCCACGCCCACACGGGTTGGTTCGCGGTGTTGGACAACATCATCGCGCCGACGATTCCCGACCCGACTGCGAACAGGCCGAGGAGGATTTCGAGCTTCGCCCACAGCGGGTTGAGCCGCTTGAGGCCGAGGTCGCGGTGCAGGCGGGCGAGCGGGTCTTCGGGCGTCATAACTCAGCTCCCCACGACGACCAGAATGGGTCCGTCGTCCGCGTCTTCGATTCAGGACGACGTGCGGAACGCTGACGACCGACTTCAGGTCGCGCCCGTTCGGACAGCCGGGCGATCGGTAGAACACCTTCACGATGTCGTCCCCTTCCACCACGGCGAGGTCCGGTTCGGTCACGTCCTGCGACGAGCCGCCGGTCATGCTCAACCGGAATGGAATGAACGGGCGCGCGGCGAGCCGCGCGCGGATCAGGTCGCCCACGGCATCACCCCTTCGGTTGTGCCTCGGTCACCTCGGCGACGAGCCACTCGTTCGGCCCGGCCCCCTTCACCAGCTTCACGACGTAGGTCTTCTTCCCCGCCGGCTTGGTCAGCTCGACCTTGAACTCCGGCAGGTCGCCGACGCGGGTCGCGGTGAACGCGGTGGTGCCGCCGCCGATCTTGATGGCCTCGGTGACGAGCTTGCCCGGACTGTAGTCGTATCCCTGGTTCTTGTCCTGGTCGAAGGGCGCGGCCCACGCGGTCCGCAGCGCCGGGGTCAGCGCGGCGGCGATCACCGCGGCGCGCTCGTCCTTGGGCATCCCGTTCAGGTCGGCGATCGACTCGGCGAACGCGGCGACCGCGAACGTCTGGGCGGCCCCCTCCGGGGTGGGCGGGGTCGGAACAATGAAGGTGTCCACCGACGAGAGCGAGAGCCAGTCCACCTTCCACACCCCGCCTTCCTTCACCAGTCGTAGTGCGTAACTGCCTGTCTGGCCCGCCGCGGTACCCAGCCGCGGGCTACTGAAGGAACCGCGACTGTACATCATGTCGCCGGCCTGCTCGCGCTTGAGCGCGAGACCGAAGCTGACGCCCTCGCCGACCTTCTTCAGCCAGGTCGTCGCGGCGTCGGCGCTGACCCCCGCGGCCTTTTCGCTGGGCAGCACCAAGGGCTTGCCGACGGTCTTGAGGAACGCGGCCGACAGCGCGTCGGCCTTCGCGGTGCCGTGAATCAGGGCGCTGAGGAACGCGGTCGCGGCCTGATCCGCCGCCGGCTCGACCGGGCCGAGCGTGTTCTTCGGGGGAACGTCCGGCTGCGGAGCCGGCTTCGGGTCTGGTTGCGGAGCCGGCACCGAGTCGTCCTTCTTCTCGGCCTTCTTGTCGTCTTTCTTCTCGGCCTGCGGCGCGGGTTTGTCGCAGCCGGTCATGGCGGCGAGGCACACGCACACCGCGAACAGCGCGGCGGCCAGCGAGCGGAACATCCAGGGCGCGGTCATATCGGGTTCCTTTCCGGTAGAAGGCAGGACGGTTAGCCGCGACTCGAAAGGGAGCGCGGGTTTTCTTACTTGCTCAGTTCGACCACCATCTTAGCGGCGCTGGTCAGGTCGGCGGCGGTCTTCAGCGTGGGCAACTCGCCGGCGGCCTTCGCGAGGATGTCGCGGGCCTTCTCGACCTCGTTCCCCTCGAGGCGCACCACCACGGGCACCTTGAACCCGACCTCCTTGCCGGCCTTCACGAGCGCGTCGGCGATGGTCGCGCAGCTGGCGATGCCGCCGAACACGTTCACCAGGATGCCCTTCACCTTCGGGTCGGAGAGGATGATGCGGAACGCCTCCACCGCGCCGGCCGCGGTCACGCTCCCGCCCACGTCCAGGAAGTTCGCCGGGCCGACGCCCGCGGCCTTCCCGTGGTAGTTGATGATGTCCATCGTCGCCATCGCCAGCCCGGCGCCGTTCACCAGGCAGGCGATGGTCCCGTCGAGCTGGATGAAGTTCAAGTTCGCCTTGCCGGCCCGCACCTCGGCCGGGTTCTCCTCGCCCTCGTCCCGCAGCGCCGCGATGTCCTTGTGCCGGAACAGCGCGTTGTCGTCGAAGTCGAACTTGGCGTCCAGAACCACCACGTCGCCGGACTTGGTGACCGCGAGCGGGTTCACCTCGGCGAGGGTCGCGTCCTTCTCCAAGTACACCTTCGAGAGCGCGAGCATGATCTTCTCGGCCTTGGCGACCTGATCGCCGGTGAAGCCGAGTTCGTAGGCGAGCCGCCGCGCCTGGAACGGCAGCAGCCCGGTTTCCGGGGCGAACGGCACCTTGATGATCTTCTCCGGCGTCTCGTGCGCCACCTTCTCGATGTCCATGCCGCCGGCCGCGCTGGCCATCAGCACCGGCAGCCCGAGGGCGCGGTCGAACACCACCGCGACGTAGAACTCCTTGGCCGGTTCGGCGTCGGCTTGGACGATGAGCGTGCGGACCGGCTGCCCGTCCGGGCCGGTCTGGAGCGTCTTCAGCGGGTACTTCAGCATGGTCTCGGCGACCGCCTTGGCCTTCTCCTTGCTGCCGCAGTACTTCACCCCGCCGAGCCGGTCGGCGTGGCCGACGAGTTGCCCGGCCCCGCGCCCGCCGGCGTGGATCTGCGCCTTCACCATGACCCCGCCGCCGTTGCTGAGTTGGTCGAACGCGGCGGCGGCCTCGTCGGCCGTCTTGCAGACGATGTGCCTGGGCACGTTCGCGCCGGCGGCGGCGAGCAACTCTTTGGCCTGGTACTCGTGGACCTTCATCGTCGGCTCCTGAGCGGTGGTGGTGCCGTTATAGCGGCGACCGTTGACGGGTGGGAGGGGGGAGGCGATGATGTGACGACCGCACCGGGGGCTTGGCGATGACCGACGACCGCCAGTGGTTCCACATCACGACGCACACCTACGGGGCGTGGCTGTACGGCGACCCGCGCGGGTTCCGCACGCGACACCACCGCGAGCACGTCGAGGGCGACTACAAGAACCCGCCGCCGCCGGGCAAGTACACCGCGAAGTACGAGCGCAGCAAGCGCCTGTTGAAGCAAGACCCGGTGCGCCTGACGCCGGAGTGGCGGGAGGCTATCGGCGCGGCGCTGGTCGAGAAGCTGCTCCGCTTAGGCGCGCAACTCCTCGCCTTGAGCATGAGCGGGCAGCACTGCCACTTCCTGGCGAAGATGCCGCCGGGCGAAATTCCCAGGAAGTGGACCGGTCAGGCGAAGAAACATTCGCACTTCATCGCCAACGAGAAAGACTGGAAGGGCGCGCTCTGGGCGGTGCGCAGCAAGGTCACGCCGATCAAGGACCGACCGCACCAGTTGAACGCCTTCGACTACATCCTGCGCCACGCCAACGAAGGCGCCTGGGTCTGGGACTTTCGCAAGCACAAACCTGTGGTCGAAAGCCCAGGGACGGCCGTCCCTGGGCTTTCG
>JAYUBA010000324.1:0-2200 GCA_043741075.1 Frigoriglobus sp. | reverse complement strand
TCAGACAGCAGGCCATTGACTTCTTGAATCCCGCGCGTCTTCTTATTGGATTTTATCTGCGTCCTCTGCGTTTATCTGCGGCTGATTTCGTCTGCTCTCTCCTCTCCCTCGAATTACAGCGGGGCGGGCAGGTCGCGGCGGGTGAAGGTGCGCAGCGCCAGCGCGTACCCGGCCGCGCCGACCGCGAACAGCACGCCCACCGCCGGCACGTACACCGCACGGCCCAGCGCCCACGACGTGTTCAAATCGACGGCCCACGTGCCGTCGATCATGGCGCGCTGCGGCTGGTAGTAGTAGAAGAACGTGAGCGGGCGCACGAACCCGGCCGGCTCCCACAACTGGCCGATGGTGTTCGCCACGAACATCGTCATCAGCACCAGCACCGCGTAGCCCACCACCTTCCACCGACTGCGGCCGGACGCGGACAGCGCCAGCGTCATCCCGCTGATCGCGAACATCAGCGCGAGCGTGTTCGTCAGCCCCGCCGGCTGGCCCCGTCCGGTCACCGGTAGCGGGGCCGCGTCGCGCGGGAAGTTCTTCAACTGCGGGATGTCGTCCAGCGCCGCGTAGTCGGGCACGAACGGTCCGGCCGCCGCGAGGCCGACCTGCGTGCCCGTGAAGAACGCCAGGCACAGCGCCGGCAGCACGACGCAATCGACGATCAGGTGCGCGAGCAGCAGCCGGTCCCGCGGGACCGGCTGCGACATGAGCAGTTCCATCGTGCCGCGGTCGAGTTCGCCGGCCACCGCCCCGGCCGCGCGGCCGACGCACCACACCACGCACATGACGAGCAGTACCGGGTGCAGCAGGCCGATGGACAGGAACTCGGTCGGCCGCTCGAAGTTGATCTCGCCCCACCCGAGGGCCGCCTGCGACACCTTGCTCGGCCCGCGCATCAGCAGGTTCTCGAACTTCTTCGCGTCGCCCATCGCGACGGTGGACACGATCTTGAACATGGGCGCGATCTCGGTGGTCACGCGCTGCGTGATCTTCACCCAGAACGCGGCGAACACGAACAGGATGATGCACACGACGACGAGCGCCGGCCGCACGTCGCGGAGCAATTTGCGGACGAGAATGAACGTCATGCTCGGCTACCCGTGGAACGTCTTGTAGATCGGGGCCAGCCCCTGCGGTTCGATCACCAGGTCCGCGAGCGGTTGCTTCGCCAGCCACTCGAGCAGCACCGGGAGCGGGCCGCGGAACGTCATCTGCAACCGGCCGTCGGCGACCGCGTTCGCGCCCAGGTCCGCGCCGCCGGGACCGGTCGCCGGCGCCGGGCCGGTCAGCCGCGCGCTCACCGCGCGCCCCTCGCGCAGCGCGGACATCTCCTGCACGTGAACCAGTTCGCCGCGGCGCAGCACCGCGACGCGGTCGCACACCGCTTCCACCTCGTGCAGCACGTGCGAGGAGAACAGCACCGCCTGACCGCGGGCGCGGGCGGCCTTGAGTTGGTCGAGCAGTTCGTCCCGCATCGTCGGGTCGAGCGTGTTCGTCGGCTCGTCCATGATGATGAGCGGCACCTGCGGCACCAGCACCGTCAAGAGCGCCACCTTCCGCTTCATGCCGCTGGACATGTGCGTGAGCGGGCGGTCGATGTCGATGTCCAGTTTCTTGGCGAGCGCGTCCACCTCCGGGCCGGGCGGGGTGCCGCGGAGGTGCCCCAGGAAGGTGACGAGCCGGCGGCCGGTCATGGTGTCGTAGAGGCGCAACTCGCCCGGCAGGTACGCGACCCGCTTCCGCGCTTCGACGCTTTCCGTCCAGCAGTCGAAGCCGCCGATGCGGGCGCGGCCGCGCGTCGGCCGGAGGAACCCGAGCATCAGCCGTAGCGCGGTGGACTTGCCGGAGCCGTTCGGGCCGAGCAGCCCCACCACCTCGCCCGCCGACACGGACATGGTCAGATCGGCCAGCGCGCGGAACGAGCCGTAATCTTTGGTCAAGTTCTCGACGACGAGCAGCGGTTCGCTCATGCGGCTATTGTCGGGCGCGAGTCGTGAAAGGCGAGCGGGGCGCTGACGCCCCCCGCTCGCCTTCAGACAACTACCTCTGTCCGACGGTGATCGCGAAGGGCAGCAGCGGTTCGTTCGTCGCCGGGCCGGGCGGCACCGGCCCCAGCGGCATCGCGCCGCCGCCGCCCAGCGGGATCGCGGCGGGGAACGCGCCCGGCGCCATCCCGCCCGACGGGGGCAGCGCCCCGGCG
>JAYUBA010000323.1:0-2200 GCA_043741075.1 Frigoriglobus sp. | reverse complement strand
TGCGGCGCATGGCGGCGCTCACCGTCGGCCTCGCGGCGGGGCTGCTCGTCGTCTCGTACGCCAGCTACGCGTACATGGCCCGGTCCGCCGACCCGGTCCGGTTCGCGTGGAAGTTCGCGCACGTCACCGGCATCTTCGTCGAGCGGAACGTCGCGCTGCTGAACACCCCGTGGCCGCGGGACGCGTACGTCGAGTTGGTCGGACTGCCCGAGGGCGGCGAGATCGCGATCGGCCGCGACGCGCCCCCGCCGCAACTGACCGTCCGCGCGTACCGGTGGGTCGTCGCGGACCGCGCCGCGCCGCACGGGTGGCGGCCGATGCTCTGGTCCGACGTGACGCCCAGGCTCGTCGGGCGCTCGGTCCCGGCCCTGCCGTTCGGGGAACTGCGGGTGTCCGGCGAGACCGGCGAAATGCCGCCCGACGCGAGCGCGTGGACGCTCGACACGGTCGAGGCGCGGGCGTCCGAACTCGAAACCGAGGGCGCGGAGGCGGCCGTCGCGGTCCGCGAACGCCTGCGGTCGCGCATGGGCGACGAGTTCGACCAACTCCAGGAGGTGTTCCGCGCGCTGGCGGAGCGGGCGGACGAGCCGGGCATGGCCCGCACCTTCCGCCGCCTCGGCACCACGCGGAACCAGTTCAAGTTTACCGAGCGCCACCCGGTGACGCGGGAACTCCAGTTCGTGTTCCGGTTCGACCGCGACGCCGAAATCCTCGCGGAGTACCAGTTCTCCGGCACCAAGACGAGCGGGTCCGGCACACTCACGCGGCAGCGGAACAACGTGTACGAGGGCACCGTCGGCGGGCTGAAGGAGGACGTCGAGTTCATCGTCCGCGCCGCCGACTTCGACACCACGCCGCGGAAGATCCGCATCATCCCGCCGCCCACGCTCAAGCGCCTGATCCGCGACCAGGCCGAACCCGGCTACCTGCACCACGCGCCGCCGCTGAACGAGGGATATAATGCCCTCGAAAGCCGGCTCCAGAAGATCGCGTCGAAGGACCTGTCGCTGACCGGCGACCGGTCGGTGGTCGTGGTCCCCGCGGGCACCGTGCTAACCCTTACGGCCGAAGCGTACACGGCCGACGACGGCTCGATCCCGGACGCGGACCGGATCGTGACCGCGCACGCGATCCCGGTCGGCGGGCGGTTCCCCGGCACCGTCTACGACGACAAGGCGAAGCCCACGCAGACGCCCGTGCCGCTCGCGCTCGCCCCCGACGGGGCCGGCTTCAGCGTCACCTTCAACGAGACCATAACCCTCCCGCGGCGGGTGACGGGCGGCCCCGACTTCGCCGGCAACGCCTTCGCCTCGGCGGTCGGCGCGCTGCGCAAGTACACCGACTTCCGGCTCACCGAGAACGTCGAGTTCAAGGTGGTGTTCGTCAACAAGTACAACGTCAGCACGACGCGCACGTTCGTCCTCCAGGTGGTGCAGGACCAGACCCCGGTGGTCGAGGTCGCGGTGGACGTGATCCGCAAGTCGGGCAACTTCTACCTGGTCACGCCGAAGGCCCGCATCCCGTTCGAGACGAACAGCTTCGTGAAGGACGACCGCGGGCTGAGCAAGGTGGAGTACACGTTCAGCTACTACGCCGAGGACTCGGACTTCGTGCGCGGGCTGCGGGCGAAGCTCGCGCTCCGCTCGCTGCTCGACGTGCCGCTCCCCGGTACGATGCCCTCCGCGTTCCTGTCGCGACTGCACGCCGAGAACTTCAAGCTGCTCGACAAGTCCGACGACCGGCTCAGCTCGTCCGTTTTCGTGAGCGAGTTCAGCACCCAGCAGGGCACCCTGCTCCGCGACAACCGCGCCGACCTGGGGGCGCTGCTCGGCACCGCCAAGGCCGAGGAACTGACCCCGCAGTTGGTCAAGTCGCTCGACGAGAAGTACCCCGGCCGGCCGCCGGGCAGCAAGGCGTTCTGGGTCGGCAACCCCCAGGCCGTCAAGGCGTTCTGGATCGGCGAGCCGTACACCGCGAAGGCGGTCTGGGTCGTTGACGCGTCGGACCCGCAGACCTTCAACAAGCTCGACCTGAAGAACACCGAGCGCGGCGCGTTCCGAAAGGAACTGATCGACCGGAAGGCGATCAACGAGGGGGACGAGGTCCACTGGTTCGGCGACCCGCAAACGGTCAAGCGGATCGAACTGAAGAACCCCGACCGCGACTACTTCGACCTGAAGGAACTGCACGAGAAGGGGTT